>JANMLV010000056.1:0-22015 GCA_031372705.1 Bacteroidota bacterium
CGAATTTAGGACAAGAAATAGCGCATTTGTAGCCTTGGTTGACTTAAATTATTGCTAAGAAACAGTGGTTGAATACTTGTTTAATGCGCTAGTTTCCGGTAACCATCGCCTTTCGTCACCGGCTAGAAATGCACTAACCAGATTCAAGCAAACGCCTGCTTATAATGAAATGATTAAGGCGTATTACAAATCACAAAACTGGTCAGCTTGGGAGCAAAGTCGCATTGGAACCATAAAAGATTAATTAACGGATGTCTTTAACCAAATCCACTGCTTAAAATCAATTCGCATAAGGCGGCAAGGCTTTATTCACAATGTACTAACACGTTATCAACACGTGCCAAAAAAAATGTACACAAGCGGTGGATAAGCCATTATACCCGGCAACTTACACGCCTGAAATGCAATAAAATCAAGGGCAACTTGCTTCATGTGTCGAGCCGCTACATGTGTGGATACTTTAGTTGTACAACATAAATGCCTCTAAATCAATAGGGTGTGTGCATTACCTAATTAGGCTAGTATATATATATCTGCGAAGTTTGTATAGGTCAAGTTTTAGTGTGAGTAGTATGACACACTAAAATCCAAAAACTGACCGGGTTCAAGTATGAATGAAGAAAAGAAGTCTGAAAACAGAGGGAGAGGTCTGTACCTTATACTCATCTTTCTACTACTGGCTCTCAATGGCTGGCTTTTTTATAATGCTTTTTTGAATAAAGAAGATCGTAAGAAAAGTGCCCAGCAAATTGAAGAAGCCCGAATTCTATACAGTCAATTGGAAGTACAATACAACCAAGCGAAGCAACAATTAAATGACCAGGTTGGTGATTTCAGCCAAAAGGATTCATTGATTGCGGTGTTGGAGGCAGAGTTAGATTCGCGTAGAAATGAAATCGCAACCCTGCTAAAAACATGTAACTTCTTTAACGGCGGTGTAACCCAAAACCAAAAGAAACTAGATGAAGTAAAAGAGGAAGTGGTATCGATGGAAGTTGATTGCAGCACATATAAAGCTCAATTAGATGAACTAAATGCCAAGTTTCTTGCATTACAGGAAGATTTTGAAGAATTGCAAGTAATGTATGAAAAAGAAGTTGAGCGGTCCGAAAACCTAACTTTTTCTAAGGACTCAATAATGGAAATCGGCGGTTTTATTTTAACAAAAGATATCACCATTACCGGTGCTAAAAAGAAGAATAATGGCAACGATTCGGAAGGGCAAAATGCAAAACATACTGATAGGCTGAAAATATGTTTCGATTTACTGCCTAACAAACTTTCAGCAGGAAAAAGTCAGACCTTTTTCATAAAAATTATTGGCCCAAGCGGTAAAATATTATTTAATAATGATGGTGGTTCCGGTGAATTTATAAACAAAGAAAAACCGGAAGACAATCTATTTTCAAAAGCTGTAACGTTGAATTACGATGGTGGTGACGTTGAAAGCCACTGTATGTATTGGGAACAGGAAGAAGAGTTTAAAGCCGGTACTTATACTGTAAAAGTATATCATAACGGATATATGTCGTCACGCAGTACCTTCACATTAAAGAAACCGGTTATTGAAGATTTAATGTCGCGAATAAATAATTAGTAGTCATAAGCAAAATAAAATTAGTGTTAGAAAAGAATGAACCGCGTTACCATTGACGCGGTTTTTTTATGCTTCATTTTCAACCTGATGCTTAACAAATTTACCGTCTCTAATCTCAAATTTTAAGAATAAACAATCGAGTGGTCCATTTTTTAATTTAATCTTCGCCGATGGTTTTAATCCGATAAATTTTGCTGCTTGTGCATTGCTGCTAAATACCCAAGCAGTAAACCCGGCATATTTTCGCTTCAGCACATTGCCTATCATTTGATAAAATTCAATAATATCTTCGGGCTGTAATCGCTCGCCATAGGGCGGATTAATAATTAGCATTCCTTTATCTCGCGGCGGTTCCGCATCTTCAAATGCCTTGGTAAAAAAACTAATACTATTGTCAGGAATAGCATTGCCTGCATGTTTAATTGCCATTACAATGTTTCTTGAGATAATATCTGACCCCACAACCGATAACCTGTCTCGATTTACAGCTGCCGCAGCATCAACCATTAATTGACGAAATATTGAAGCATCATAATCTTTCCATTTTTGAAACCCAAAATCTTTTCTAATTAAACCGGGTGCAATATTATTAGCAATTAATGCCGCTTCAATAGGTATTGTACCGCTTCCACACATAGGATCATACAAGGTTGTTTTTTTATCCCAACCGCTCAACAAAATTAAACCCGCCGCTTGCACTTCACTCATTGGTGCAGCATGTGTTTCGGTTCTATATCCGCGTTTGTGTAGCGATTCACCCGAACTATCTAAGGCAATACTCACTTCATTTTCTTTAATCCGAATATTAAACCGATACGTCGGATTAAATTTATCTACACTTGGCCTGCTTCCAAATTTGTCACGGAAATGATCAACCAAAGCATCTTTCATCTTTAATGCCGCGTAATTTGAATGCGTAAAAATTGTAGAGAAAACAGTGTTATCAATCGTAAACGTATCTGTTAATTCCATTATTTCACTCCAATTATACGCGTAAATTTTATCGTATAATTCTTGTGGATCTTCTGCAGTAAAAGTGGTAAGTGGCACCAGTATTTTAATTGCTGTACGCAAATGTATATTGGCAGCATACAACAGTGCTTTATTGCCTGTAAATGAAACAGCACGTTTTAATTCGGTAACATTTTCAGCTCCTAAATCAATTAATTCTTGAACCAGAACAGGTTCCAGTCCCTGTAATGTTTTTACAATATATGTTTGATGATTCATCCGTTTCTAATTAAATGCACAATTAGCATCATTAACAACAAATTTAACGCTTTTAAAGTAGACCAATAAGAATAACTTGATTTGATGAGTAGGATGAATAAAAAAACATTATCATGGATTGTAAGTTTATCCCAAAAATGTTGAGTGGATTTTCTATTTAGGGTAAGCCCAACTTAATCAATAGTGTGGTCGTGGACTCCTTTCTAACATTGACATGCAGAACCCTAAATAAGAAAATTAGCAGATGCCTATTTATCCCAAAAATGTTAAGTGAATTTTCTATTTAGGGTAAGCCCAACTAAATCAATAGTGTGGTGGTAAGCTTCATTCTAACATTGATATGCAATACCCTAAATAAGAAAATTAGCAGATACATATTTATCCCAAAAATGTTGAGTGAATTTTCTATTTAGGGTAAGCCCAACTAAACCAATAGTGCAGTCGCAGGCTCCTTTCTATTGATTAAGTTGGGCTAAAAAAAAGGCGCTGTTATTTACAGCGCCTCTTGGAATAAATATAATAATGTAACTAATTATTTACTTGGTGCGTAACAATTAAAATCTACGTTTTTATCGAGTTGCGCAATAAAGTTATTTAATAAACCGGCAAATAATACGTCAGCTGTTTCAGTTTCAGCGCCTATTGTGTAACGCTCATAAACAGGAGGGTTTACTCGTAAACAACCTTCATGCGGTGAATATTTAACACGGCTCCAACGCAAGTCTTTTTTGAAAATCATTGCTGCAACTTTATTTGCACCATCTTTACTCATAGTAATGTCTACATAGTAAGTCCAGTTTAAATTTCTCATTAATACATCAAAAGTCATCCAAGGTGTAGTTGTGGACTTGCCTTTGTATAAATGTAATTTGTAATTGATACGAGCACCTTCAGTGCTAACATATTCAAATTTATAGGATAATTCAGCACCATTATTATTTGCAGATTTTGCAACTGCGCCGGTGTGGTTTGCCGTAAGGTAATCTTTCATTACCACCTGGCTATTACCTTCAACACCAATTAAGCTGATGAAAGCAACCACTAAACAAATATTTAATATCTTTTTCATTGTTTGTTTTTTATTTGGGTCAGATTATTCTTCTTTTTTAGCTTCACCTGCTTTACCACCTTTACGGGTAGTATGGGTTTTTATATTTTCAAGATAGTAGTTACCTACACATTTACCTTGCTCTAAACCATCATCAATGTCACAGTCAAAGTGGATTCCACCATACATACGGCTGTAAGCAGCTTCTTGTGCAGCATCCAAAAATGACGTGAAGTTGCGTGGACGTAAGCCAATGTCAACGTGTGAACTATCAATATAAGCTAAATTATCACCAATTAATGATGTTAAAATTGTAGCAGCAGCACCGCTAAACCCTGAGTGACCTGAAGTGTAGCCTGCAAATGGAGGTGTTTCTACATAAGGTTCCCAAGCCGGATCAATGTTTTCAACGATAACCGTTTTAGGGCGAACCAAATTAACACGGTATTTAGTATGCCATACTGTTATACAAGCATCATTCATTGCTGTAGTTACTAATGCGTATAATTCGCACGCTCTGTCTAATTTCATGTCTTCTGACTTCACGAAGTTACCTAACGTTTCCATCCAGTGTCCCGGAGGAGTTGAAGTTTCACTTGGATCATCAGCCCAATACTGTGCTATTGTTCTTTGCTCTTCAGTTAAGTTTTTATCTACGTTATAAACTTTTAAAGCTTGCTTGTATAATTCACCTGTTGTATCGCCTTTTCCATTGTAAACCGGAGCTTTATCAATGTCACATTGCGCACCGTCTTTCACGAAAAACGTACGGTGAGTTCCCCAAAATGGCTCAAGTGCTGTTTGGTTGAAGTCAGTAGGCTCCCAAGTGCCCGGTTTTCCTTCACGAGAAGGCGCCTTATATTGTAAATAGCGTGTTTCAACATACTTATCACCCTCACTCCATTCTAATATAGCATCTGCTAATTCTTCACCATATGCCTTTGAACGCTCCAAAACTTCTTCGGTAACACCGGCAGCTTTGCGTTCTTCAATTTGCTTATCGTAAAGTTTGTTCAATGTACTTACCCCTGCAGGGAAATAACGAGCTAACATACCGTCCTGAACCAAATACATGGTTTCAGTAACGCAAGTTTGCCAATCATAAACCTGACCTTTTTCCGGCCTAGGTAAATCTTTCAAATCGGCTAACTGACCTTCTAATGTAAGGTTTTCAGGTGCTCCGCCTATTTGAGCCTCATACATACCTACAGCAATGTAGGCATACATACGCGCCGCATCAGGCGGTGAAAGGCGCTCACTGCTAACAAATTTGAATAGTGCGTCCCACCATTCAGTTAGGAATTTTGCATTTACTTCGCTAGATGGGGTTGATGCATCGCTGTAAAGTGGATTTTCTCCACCACCGGCTTTGTTTCCGCATCCGGCTGCAAAGAGAATAACCCCTGCGAGCAATACTACAGGTAAGTGTTTGAATCTCATGACTGTTTTTAGTTTAGATTGTTTTTTGTTGTATAAAACTCCGCAAAATTAATCAAATTACCACAGGATTTTTTCGTTAACAAAACATTTACAGAAGCCTTGGGCTTATGCCTGTTTAATGGGGTTAACTTTGCCCCTTAAACCGAAAAAAGGCATGAAATCAATCAACACTTCAATTGTAATTCTAGGAATTCTAACACTTGTTTACAGCTGCGGCTCTAACAAGAATGGTAAAGAATACCTTAACGACTGGAAATTTACTGAAAACATCGACAAAGCTAAGATTGTCACAACCGACCAGGAAAGTGGCAAAATGTTCGATATCCTTACCAGTAAAACCACCGGCATCACATTTAATAATGAATTATTGGAAACATTCGACCTCAATTACTACCGCTACGGTTATTCTTATAACGGAGCCGGTGTAGGTGTAGGCGACTTTAATAATGATGGTTTACAAGATCTTTACTTTACAGGTAACGTTGTTCCTGATAGGATTTATTTAAACAAAGGAAATCTGCAATTTGAAGATATTACTGCAAAAAGCGGTATTAACGGCAAACCGGGTTGGAGCACCGGTGTTACCATTGTAGATATTAATGAAGACGGATGGAAAGATATTTATGTTTGCCGCGCACGATTTGAAGATGCTGAAAAACGTCGTAATTTATTATATGTTAACAACGGTGATGGCACTTTTACCGAAAAAGCTAAAGAATATGGTATCGACGACGATAGTTATTCGACACATGCTAACTTTTTTGATTCCGACAACGATGGTGACCTCGATTTATATATTGTTACACATCCGACCGATTTCAAGGATAAAAACAAACAAAAAAACTATCAGAAAATAGAAGAAGGCACCAACATGAGTAACCGTTTCTATCGCAATGAAGGAAACGGCAAATTCACCGAATGCCATAAAGAAGTTGGAATTAATAATCATGGTTTCGGATTATCTGTTACCACAGGTGATATAAATAATGATGGTTGGATGGATGTATTTGTTGGTAATGATTACATCATGCACGATTATACCTATTTAAATCAAGGCGATGGCACTTTTAAAGAATCAAGTCGCGAAATTTTAAATAAAACTTCCTATTACGGAATGGGAACAGATGTTGCCGACTATAACAATGATGGCTTGCTCGATATGTTTACAGTCGACATGGATATTGAAGGTAACTATGGTACCAAAACATTCATGCAATCAAATAAACAAACATTTTTACGCACATTAGTAAACGGTGGTTACTTGCAACAATATGGCCGCAACGCATTACAATTAAATAATGGCGTAGGTAAATTTTCGGAAGTAGCCAACTTCGCAAACGTGAGCACCACAGGTTGGAGCTGGAGTCCTTTGTTTTCAGATTTCGACAACGATGGTAACAAAGACCTTTATGTTGCAAATGGTTTCTTAAAAGATAGCCATATGGATATCATGGAGGTGTATATTAAATTAACAAGAGCTAATCGTTTATCTGATTCCACAGAATATCACGAATTAAGAAAACAAATACCTGCAAATTCAGTTTTAGAATGGCCAAACGCAATGTTCCAAAATAAAGGTGACCTTACATTTGATGATGTGCGTGAAGAATGGGGTATGTATTTCCCTTCAACTTCTTATGGTGCTGCTTATGCCGATTTTGACAATGATGGCGATGTTGATATTGTTTTAAACAATGCAAACATGGAAGCAAATATTGCACGTAATAATTCTACTAAAATCAGTACCAATAAATATTTACGCATAAAATTATCAGGCGAAAAATCAAATCCCGATGGTTTAGGCGCAAAGGTTTATGTTACAACCGGCAATACTACTCAATTAGTACAAATGGAAACCGTTAAAGGTTATTTATCATGCTCAGAACCAATTGCACATTTCGGTTTAGGTGCTGCGGAAAAAGCTGATAAAGTGGTTGTATTATGGTTAGATGGAAAAGAAAATGTAATGACAGATGTTACACCTAATCAAGTAATTACACTTGCACATAAAGATGCAGTTAAACCTGTTAAATCAAATGTGCCGGCTACTGAAAAATTATTTGCAGATGTGACAACTGATTTGAATATTGATTTCGTTCACAAGGAAAATGAATTCGATGATTTCGATCGCGAATTTTTAATTCCTCACGAATTAAGCAACTTAGGCTCGGGACTTGCCGTAGGCGATGTAAATGGCGATGGCCTTGAGGATTTCTTTGTTGGTGGTGCAAAAAATCAAAGCGGTGCACTTTATTTACAAGCTGCTAACGGCACTTTCTCAAAAGGAAATTATAAAGCAGGTGCCGAAGATATTCAAAGCGAAGATCAAGGAACAATTTTCTTTGATGCCGACGGCGATAATGATATGGATTTATATGTTGTAAGTGGTGGTAGCGATTTTCCAAAAGATGATGCACATTTACAAGACAGAATTTACATGAATAACGGGAAAGGCGATTTTACCATTGCAACAGGCGCTTTACCGCAAATGATTTCAAGTGGTTCATGTGTTGCTGCTCAAGATTATGATAAAGATGGCGATATGGACTTATTTGTTGGTGGAAGAATGATTCCGGGTAATTATCCTTTCCCTACTAAAAGCTATATACTCCAAAATAATAAAGGCAAGTTTACCGATGTAACTGAATCAATTGCACCTGAATTAAAAGAAGCAGGTATGGTGTCATCAGGTTTATGGACCGATTATAATAATGATGGTGATTACGATTTAATTATTGCAGGCGAATGGATGCCAATTACTGTGTTCGAAAACAATGGCGGCAAATTTAAAAATATAACTGAACAAACAGGACTTTCAGCGTCAACAGGATGGTGGAATAGCTTAACAGCCGGCGACTTCGATAACGATGGCGATATGGATTATGTAGCAGGTAATTTCGGTACTAACTTAAAGTATCGTCCACGTGAAAAACCTATCGAATTATTTTATGATGATTATGATAATAATGGAACACATGATATCATAATGGGTTACTGGCAAGGTGATAAACTTTATCCTCAAAAAACCAGAGAGCGTTTAATCGAACAAATTAAAGATGTGGAAACTATTTTCCCGAATTGGGATACTTATGGACGCGCTGAAATTTGGGATTTCTATGGTAAAAAAAGAATGGAAAATTCAAAATTGCACTATAAAGCAAACACCTTCTATTCATCATATATCGAAAATCTTGGCAACAATAAATTTGCGGTTCGTCAATTGCCAAACGATGCTCAAGTTTCCAGCACATTTGGTATTGTTTCAATGGATGTGAATAATGATGGCAACCTCGATATCGTGTTACATGGTAACTTTTACGAAACTGAAATAGAAACAAATACACAAGATGCCGGTATCGGAAACGTATTGTTAGGTAATGGTGATGGTACATTTAAAAATCTTCCTGCACGTTCATCAGGATTCTATTCTTGTATGAATGCTAAAGGATTAGCAATTATTTGTGTTGGCACAACAAAAACACCTGTATTGCTAACCACAAATAGCAATAATAAAATGGAAGCTTTCAAATTAATAAGTAACCCAAAAGCTATCGCATTAAATAATAACGATGCATATGCGATTATTACTTACACTGATGGCAAAAAGCGCCGCCAAGAATTATATACAGGATCAGGATACTATAGCCAGAATTCTAAGTCAATAGTAATTAATGACCAGGTTGCCGAAATAACAGTTTATGATAATAAAGGCACAGCACGCTCTGCTTATGGCAGCACGCTTACATTATCAACTAAAAAATAATTTTACAACCAAAAGAAAATACGTACTATGAACTTTAAAAATATAATAATAGCTACCGGGGCAGCAACATTAATGTTGGTTGCCTCATGTAAATTATTTTCCGGTGGTGATGCAGATACGCGTGGTTCTGCAATTATTGATAAGGAACGCGAAGTAACCTTAGATGGTAATTCAGGAAAATTATTTGATATCCTTACAGGAAAATCTACCGGTATTAATTTCGTAAACGACCTTACCGAAAATTACGAAGTAAACTGGTGGAGATATTCATATATTTATAACGGTGGTGCTGTTTGTATCGCCGATGTAAATAATGATAATCTGCAGGATTTATTTTTTACAGGAAATTTAGTAGAAAGTAAATTGTATCTGAACAAAGGCAATTTAAAATTTGAAGATTATACAGCAAAATCAGGCATCACAACCAATAAAGAAAAATGGCCTTATGGCGCTTCTATGGCCGATGTTGATGGCGATGGCGATATGGATTTATATATTGCCATGAGCCGTTGGGATAAACCGGAACGCAGAACCGACGAATTATGGATTAATAATGGTGATGGCACATTTGAAGAAAAAGCCGGTGCATTTGGTTTAGCCGATAAATCATACAGCACGCACGCTAACTTTTTTGATTTCGATAACGATGGTGATTTAGATATGTATTTAGCAACACATCCTGTCGACTTTATTGATAAAAATAAAACTAAAAATTTCCAGAAAATTGAACAGGGAACAAACCTGAGCAATATGTTTTATATTAATAATGGTGATAATACATTTACCGAATCGCATTTAAAAGTCGGAATTAATAATCACGGTTACGGATTAAGTGCTTCTGTTGGCGATATTAATGATGATGGATTTCAAGATGTATTTGTATCGAACGACTATGCCATGTATGATTACTTATATGTAAACAATGGCGATGGCACATTCCGCGATGAATCATTAAAAGCCATTAAAAAAACTTCAATTAACTCGATGGGTACCGATATATCTGATTTTAACAACGATGGTTTCCTCGATATGTTCGTTGTAGATATGGATATGGAAGATAACTATACCTACAAAACATTTATGCTGTCGAGCCAAGTTGAAGTAATGCGCATTTTAATTAATGCGGGTTTTGGTTACCAAAACCGCTCCAACTCATTGCAGCTCAATAATGGAGATGGTACTTTTTCAGAAATTTCAAGAACAGCAAATGTTTCTACAACCGATTGGAGTTGGACAACTTTCTTTACGGATTTCGATAACGATGGTTGGAAAGATTTATATATTGCAAATGGTTTCTTGCGCGATTTCCACGTTGATGAATCTGAAACTTACCACAAATTGCGTCGTGCGGTGCGTATTGAAGACAGTACCGTTTATTATGAAGTGAGAAAAGAATTACCAACTTATGTGTTAGATCATCCAAATTATATCTTTAAGAATAATGGTGACCTTACTTTTAAAGATATGCGCGATGAATGGGGTATTTACTATCCATCTATTACTTATGGTGGCGGTTACGCTGATTTAGATAATGATGGCGACATGGATATTGTTACTAGTAACGTAAATCAAACGCCATGGGTTTACCGAAATAACCTCGAAAAAATGAATACCGGTAATAACTGGATTCAATTTACATTTAAAGGTTATGCAAAAAATTCAGGCGGCCTCGGCACTAAAGTGAAAATATATAACGGCGAAAACATGCAGTATATTCAACATACTTCTGCCAGAGGCTATTTAACAACCGTGCAAAACGATTGCCATTTTGGATTAGGTAAATCAACAACTGTCGATTTAGTTGAAATTGAATGGTTAGATGGGTCTAAACAAATTCTAACCAATGTTCCGGCAAATCAAGTAATTATCCTCGACCATTCCAATGCTTCAAAATCAGTGAAATTTTCAGATCACACCAAAAGCGATAAAACTTTTGTGCGCAAAACTGAAGAATTAAAAACTGATTTCGTTCATAATGAAGCCGATTACGATGATTATTTACGTGAATTTATGTTGCCACATAAAATGAGTACATTGGGTTCAGGTATTGCAGTTGCTGATGTAAATGGCGATGGCACCGAAGATTTTTATATTGGTGGTGCAGCCGGACAATCAGGTGCATTATATACGCAAAATACAGATGGTACATTTACGCGTTCAAGCTGGACACAAACTGCAGCCGATGGCATGTCATCAGAAGATGCAGGTGCATTATTTTTTGATGCCGATGGCGATGGTGATAACGATTTATATGTAGCATCGGGCAGTAATGAATTCGCTGCTAATGATGCAAAATACGCCGACCGACTTTATACCAACGATGGCAAAGGTGCATTTAGCCTTTCAAAAGATGCAATTCCTGCAATTAACACGAGTAGTTCTGCTGTAATAGGCGCCGATTATGATAAAGATGGTGACATGGACTTATTTATTGGAGGTCGCCAAGTACCCGGTCATTATCTTGCTTCAGCGTCAAGCGTAATTCTACAGAATAATGCAGGCAAGTTTACAGATGTTACAGAAAATGTAGCGCCGGTTTTAAAAGAAATTGGTATGATTACTTCGGCAATCTGGACCGACTTCGACAACGATAATAATCTCGATTTAATTCTTACCGGTGACTGGATGGCGGTTACATTTTTGAAAAACAAAGGTGGTAAATTTACCAATGTAACAGAAAATACCGGACTAACAAATGCAACAGGCTGGTGGCAAAGTATTTCAGGTGCCGATTTCGACAATGACGGTGATATGGATTATGTTGTAGGTAATTTCGGAACCAACAGAAGATATAAAAATACTACTGCCGTGTCTGATGGTCATGCACTTCCACTGGAAGCATTCTTATACGATTTTGATAAAAGCGGACAAGAAGATTTTATTATGTGTTATTATCAGCATGATAAATTATTTCCTGTTAAAACGCGTGAACGTATGTTGGAACAAATTCCTACCATCGCAGAAAAAATGCCGACTTGGAATGCATATGGTGTAGCCACTGTGCAGGAAATGTTTGGTGGTGATTTAGATAAATCAATTCACAAAACAGCGTATATTTTCCATACTTCAATTTTAATGAACGAAGGAAACGGTAAATTCACAATTAAATATTTACCTAACGAAGCACAAATATCTACCGTATTTGGAATTGTAACCGACGATTTTAACGAAGACGGAATAATGGATATTTTATGCCATGGTAACTTCTATAATACCGAAATAGAAATTACGCGTCACGATGCCGGAACAGGTTTAATGTTATATGGTAAAGGCGATGGAACTTTCGCTCCACAGCGTGGATATATAACAGGATTTAAAAGCGAAGGTGATGCGAAATCATTAGCAACTATTTTAGATGCGAAATCAAAACAACCGGTTTACCTAATTGCCAATTCACAAGGAAAAATGGAAAGCTATGGTTTATTTAAATCAGCTCAAATAGTTGAACTTGCATCAACCGACGCCTATGCAATTGTTACAATGAAAGATGGCAAAAAGTCGAAAGTTGAACTATACAACGGTTCAGGTTATTTAAGTCAAAGTGCGAAAATGGTTCGCATAACTGCATTAACTGCACAAGTTGATGTTTACGACTATAAAGGAAATATGCGCTCCGTGTTTCCGGCATCATTAAGCGCAAAATAATTTAAAATATATTTTTAATAAAGACCTGTCGACATCGGCAGGTCTTTTTTTGTCCCGCTTCAATACTTTTATTGCTGTAGTTTATTTCCAAGTATCAGGAGGATTCTGCATTCGGAATTGTCCGTTTAATTTAGCACGTTCTTTTATCTCATTTATTTGCAACACCGCGGGTAAAATTTTTTTGATATGCTGAACAATTAATTTCTGCCTTGATGTTTCGCGTGTGTGGCGCAGTAATTCATATTCATCCTTAAAGTCAAAACCAACATAATGCCCTAAACCAAAAGAATTTAAAATAAAATCAGGTTTATACACATCTTTTGTAATATCCAACAGCTCAAATAACTGTGTGGTAAGTGCTTCAAATTCAATATGTAATTGTGGGTTACGGTCTTGTATATTTTGTAAAGGTGCAACAATTGCACCCGAATATAATTTTTCAGGTACTTCTTTCACCAATTCCAATAACTGAAATACTTCAACACCTCGAATTTTAATATCCATTTCACCATCAGGATACACTTTTTGAATTTTTACCAACTCCATTTCCGTTCCATAATCAAGCATACTATTATTATCTACTACCGGAATACCAAAACGCTTTCCTTCAACATTACATTCATTAATTAATTGCTTGTATCTAGGTTCAAATACATGTATGTTTATTTGTTCGCCGGGGAATGCAACCAGATTTAATGGGAAAATCGGAATGAATTTTTGCATGAATGTTATCTATGATTATTTTGATTGATATAAATTAAATAATGTTTCACATCCGCTCTCCTGCCGCAACTTCAACTGCCAATTTATTTGTTGCCGGAGGAACAGGGCAAGAATAGGCTTCATTATAAAAACAATAAGGTTGGTAAGCGGTATTAAAATCAAGGATTACCTCCTCTGCTTCAAATGGTTCCATATCTATATATCGTCCTCCCGCATAAGTTGTTCCTCCATTCGTGCGGTCCCAAAATGGAATAAAATAAATTTGCGTGCCTTCATTTTTTAAATCCTGATTTTCATATACTTCAAGCACGCAAGCTGTTCCTTGCAATGTGAAATGCAATTTTCCAATAGTTTGGTAAGTATCTGCAATATTACCGGTTGTTAAAAATTTAAATACCTGTCCGTGCTCAACAACTTCGAATTTTGCAATTACTCTAAAGTTTGTATCGATTGAAAAGTAATTAACCCCCTTAAAATCGCTAATTAATGAATCTTCAATTGGCGATGATTCACCAATAAAATACGCATTTACTTGCTTACGATATTGCGATAATCCTGTGAAATAATTATTGTCGTTTATTATCACAACGTTTTCAATATTCTCAGCCTTTTGCTTACAGCCTAAGCCGGTTAACAGCAAAATGGCACAAAATGTTTTAAATATGCTATATTTGAACATGATTAATTAACCTGATGAACTCCAAAAATATATAAAAATATCTTTAGTTCGGGTTATTTATGAGCATATTAATACACGAATTTAAAAAAGTGATGTCATGTTAGATATTGAAAAGTTTCGCATGTATTGCCTCAAAAAAAAAGGTGTAACAGAGGAATTCCCTTTTGGCGAAGACACCCTCGTTTATAAAGTAATGGGTAAAATGTTTGCCCTAACCGGACTTGATGCCGAACAATTTACCATCAATTTAAAATGCGAGCGTGAACTTATGGAAGAATTGAGGGCAAAATATCCCGCAGTGCAGCCCGGCTACCACATGAACAAACAACATTGGAATACGGTTACTGTTGATGGCTCTATCTCCCAAAAAGAAATTCTGGCAATGGTTGACCATTCATACGATGCAGTTGTAAACGGCCTGACAAAAAAATTAAGGCAGGCGCTTGAAAATGCGTAATTTTACACCTCCTAAGCTACATAACTTATGTTACCACCTGATATTATATTCGAAGACAATCATTTAATTGCCATAAATAAGCGACCGGGTGAAATTTCGCAAGGAGATAAGACTAAAGATATACCTTTAGTTGACTTAGTTAAAGATTATTTAAGAGAGAAATACAATAAGCCGGGCAATATATATACAGGCCTTTTGCATCGCATAGATCGCCCTGTAAGCGGTGTATTACTATTTGCAAAAACGAGCAAAGCTGGTGAGCGCATGTCAAAAATTATACATGACCGCGCATTTCAAAAATCATATTGGGCAGTTGTAAAAAATAAACCGCCTAAAGAATCGGATACGCTTGTGCATCACTTGCTTAAAAATCCACACTTGAATAAAAGCTTTGCGCATCCATTACCAAAAGGTGATAGTAAAGAAGCGAAACTCCATTATGAACTTATTGCGGCGATTGAGCGGTATTATTTATTGGAAGTAAATCCGGTAACAGGTCGTCATCATCAAATTCGCGCACAACTTTCAAGCATTGGTTGCACTATAAAAGGCGATATTAAATACGGCTTCGACAGAACAAATAAAGATGCATCAATACATTTACATGCACGCAAATTAGAATTTATACATCCCATAAAAAATGAACCGGTTTCAATTATTGCTGATCCACCTAACGATCCTGTTTGGAATGCATTTGTTGATATAATTAATACAAAAAAATAACCCGCAAATTGCGGGTTATTTTTTATCTTGAATAACTTAATTTAGTCGTTGCTTTTTCCATTGCCACCAATACCGGCATCAGGAAACATAAAATTAATTCCCAATGAAAATCCAACAAATGCATTGTGTGACCACTGATAAACATTTTCACCTTGTGCAGGTTGCAAATTGCGTGTTTCAGGAGCATTCATATCAAAGAAGCCGTAGTATCCTCTAAATGAAGGCGAGAAATACAATTTATCGTTTACATAAATATCTGCTCCAACATCAAGCAATACACCAATATCAAATTTTTGGAAATAATCCTCCATGGTAACAGAACTGCCTGCTCCATTAAAATCCGGAACACCTGACTGTGGACCAACCGATTCCGGAACATTTACTTGAACATCAGGATCAGTATTGGTTACATCGGCAGTATATAATTGTTCGGCACCAAGTAGGTATCCAAACTGCAAACCACCTAATAATTGATACTTAATCGCATCTTTGGTGTCACCTTCCATATACTTAAGTAATATAGGTACTTGCAAATAAGTTAAGTCTACATATCTATAAGTAAGCACCTTAGTTTTTAAATCGGGCTTTGTAGGATCTTCGGTTGGGCCAAAGTCTTTCATAATATCAGAATAATCTTGTCCCATTTGGGCGTAATTAAACTCTACTTGCACGCCTAAATTGTCATCCCAATTATATCCAAGCGTTAATCCTGCTTGAGGACCAAACTTATATTCATAATCCATCTCCGAAAACTCGTAATTATTTTGGTTCAGAATCCAAATACTATTCATCTGGCCGTGAAACCCAAAATGAATGCCCTGTTGCGCCTGAACAGCAACAGCAGTGATGCATACAATGAATAACGTTAGTAGCGATTTTTTCATACCTTTCTATTAATTGAATCACGAATATACGACCTTTTCACAAATCAACAAGTTAGTATCAACATTTTGGCCGTTTATTGGGCAAAAAACAGACCACTTAGTCTAAATTAAGAATGCACAAAAATCACACAAAAATCCCATTTACATTTATTAAATATGCGGTAATCATAGTGTTTTGAGCTTTGTAAGGTTGCTACTTTTCACCCGACCTTACTTTGTGTAAACTGCGTAACTATTAGTAAAGCAGAAACTTAACAAAAAAATTTGTTGAAAATCAGACCGAATAGCTTGTAACAAAATTGCACTATTTTGGCCTATTTTATAAGATTAGACCCAGAAGCTATATCAAACAAGCACGTCACAAAAGTGGCATTTTCGAAATGTTTTTCAATTGGTATCTTCGCAGCTATGAGTAAGTTCAAAACCGTACTCCGATATGGCAAATACGTTTTAACGGCTAAAACCGTTTACGATGTTCATGGACCGTTTATATTCAATTTTATCAATTCTGTGTTGAAAGACAAACGTCACTTTTATGCCTTTGATGAGATAGAATACAGCAGAGAAAGGCTTTTGAGCGATAAGCACATCATAATTGTAGAAGATTTTGGCGCCGGCAGCAAGGTAAATAAAACGCCTGAACGGAAAGTAAGTGATATTGCCAAAAACACACTCATAACACCCAAATTCGGACAGTTGATGTTTAGAATGGTGGATTTCCTGCAACCTGAAAACATCTTAGAAATAGGTACTTCGCTCGGAATCAGCACTTTATACTTAGCCAAAGCGGCTCCAAAAGCCAAAGTTATATCGCTTGAAGGGAGCAAAGCAGTTGCCGAAATTGCACAAAATGTGTTTGAAATTAACAATGTCAATAATATAGAAGTAATAACAGGCGAATTTTCAAGCACATTGCCGGGAGCACTAAAGCAATTGGGCGTTGTATCGTTAGCCTTTGTTGATGGAAATCATCGGTACGCTCCTACCCTTCAATATTTCGAAATGATAAAGCCTTATTTGAATGAACATGCTGTGGTAATTTTTGACGATATCCATTGGAGTGATGAAATGGAAGCTGCCTGGAAAGTAATTATTGCAGACCCAATGGTTACGATATGCATAGATTTATTTTTTAAAGGAATTGTCTTTTTCAAGAAAGATTTTCATTTAAAATCTAACTTTGTTTTACAGTTTTAATATGCATTAACACAGTTTAACCCGCCTTTAGTAAGTGCCTTAAAATCAATACCTTAACTTTACACAACTAATTACAAAATGAGTTTATGAAAAAACTATTATCAATTTTATCCATTATGTTGCTGTTGACCATAACCGTTACAGCACAAACCAAGCTGCCTTCGAATTTCCATATGAAGAAATTAGCGAATGGTCTGGAAATGCTTGTTATTGAAGACAATACTGTTCCGCTTGCAACAATTGAAATCGTTGTAAGAAATGGATCATACACAGAAGACAGTGCTTTTAATGGCCTATCTCACATGTATGAACATATGTTCTTTAAGGCAAATAAAGACCTTCCAAGCCAAGAAGCATTTTTAAAACGCATTAACGAATTAGGTATTGTATTTAACGGCACTACATCCGATGAACGTGTTAATTATTACATTACCTTAACTAATAATAAAGTGGATGAAGGTTTGTTTTTCATGAATTCCGCAATTCGATACCCTTTATTTCTTGAAGAAGAAATGAAAAAAGAAAATCCGGTTGTTGATGGCGAATTTCAGCGTGCAGAATCGGACCCGACCTTTTTCTTATTCGATGAGTTTAGTCGCTACATGTGGAAAGATAATTATTACCGCAAAAACCCAATTGGGGTGCATGATGTAATATTAACTTGTACGCCCGAAAAAATGCGCGTTATTCAGGCAAAATATTATTATCCAAACAACAGTATGATTGTTGTTGCCGGCGATGTTAAACATGACGAAATGTTTGCAAAAATTGAAAAACAATTCGGCGATTGGAAACCTGCCGATTTCAATCCTTTTGAAAAATGGCCAATACCTGAATTTGAACCATTAAAAGGGGAGACTAATTTTGTTACATTAAATGAGAATGCGCAAGTGCCTATTTTCCTTACCGGATTTCATGGCCCTGATACACGTAAAGATTTAAAAGCGACTTATGCTGCCGATGTATTTTCATTTATTTTATCGCAAGCGTCAAGCAAATTGCAAAAAGATTTAGTAGAAAGCGGCTTGGCATATCAAGTAAACGTTGGCTACCAAACTGCGATGTATACAGGTCCTATTAATGTTATTTTAGTGCCTAACCCTGCTACTATTAACGAAGCATGGAAAGCATTGCAAACAAACATGGCTCAATGGGGCAATCCTGATTATTATACAGATGAACAATTAGAAACTGCTAAAAACCTACTCACAATTTCTGATGCATACAGTAAAGAAAGCACCAGCGAATTTGTTCATACTGTAACGTTTTGGTGGGCTTCTGCTTCAATAGATTACTATACTAATTATGTTGAAAATCTTCAAAAAGTAACCCGCCAAGATATTGCTGATTATGTAAATAAATATATTATTGGTCAGGCAAGTGTTAACGGATTATTATTAAACCCGGCTTGGAAAGATACTGTTGATGTTTCTTCAATTGGTTTTCAAATAAAAGATTAATTACCCAAATATTCAAAAATTTTACGATATGAAAAATATAAAAATATCATTCCTGCTTTTAATTACGATGCTATCTACAGCTGCGTTATTTGCACAGGAAACAAAAGAATTTACCGTTGACGGTATTAAAGTGATTCATAAATATGTGCCAAAAGATGTAATCAGTGTGCGCATGTTTATAGAAGGCGGAACTGCTAATTATTCGAAAGAAAATCAAGGCATCGAAAACCTAACACTTAATTTAATGATTGATGGCGGCACAACCAATATGCCAAAAATAATGTTCAAAACAGAGGCTGAAAAAATTGGAACTTCATTTACTGCTAATACGGGTTTAGATTATGGTTCAATTGGCATGACTTGTATAAAAGCATTCTGGGATAAATCTTGGGGTTTATATACTGATGCAATTTTAAATCCTGCCTTTCCCGACAATGAATTTAATTTATTAAAAGAACAACTGATTGCAGGTGCGCAGCAAAATATGGCAAACCCTGATGCGTATTTAAATTTATTAGCTCGTCAAGTTGCATTCGAAAATAAAGATTATGCAAAATCCAGCGATGGTACACCTGAAAGCTTAGCCAATATTACAGCAGATGATGTGCGCAATTATTACAAAAAAACGATTGGTAAAAAGCGCGTTTTTATTGTTGTTGTAGGTAATATTTCTCAAGAAGATTTAACGGCTAAAATTAAAGCGTCGTTAGGCACTATGCCATACGGCAGCCCTGCATCGGTTGAAGCACGCACTTTAGTTACGCAACCAAAAACTTTTATAGAAGATCGCGATATTGCAACCAATTATATCATGGGTATTATGAGCGCGCCATTTGCAAATAGCGAAGAAGGCATTAATTACCGCATTGGTATGGCTATTTTAGGCGACCGTTATTTTACTGAATTGCGCACAAAACGCAGTTTGAGTTATGCACCGGCAGCATTTTATAATCGCGGTGCAATTAGCAATCCTTTTGGAGCAATCTACATCTCAACTATCGACCCTAAGCAAAGTATGGCGGTTATGGTGGAAGAATTAGATAAAGTTAAAAAGACCGGATTTACTGAAGAGGAATTAACTGATAAAAAACAAGAGTTTCTTACTACATACTACCTTACTTTAGAAACCACAAGTAATCAAGCAGATGCCTTAGGTCGCGCTGAATTAACAGGTGGATGGGAATCGCTTGATCGCTTAACAGCTGATGTAAATAAAGCAAAACTTGCAGATATCAATGCTACCTTCGATAAGTACAGTAATGTAATTGTGTGGACTTACTTAGGTAAAAAAGCCGCAGTTGCAACAGAAGATTTCAAGCAAACAACACCACAAGAAAAAAAGAGCAGACCTTATTAATCAGAACTGCTTGTAAATAAAAAAATCCCGCATTGAAAAATTTCAATGCGGGATTTTTTATAACCACTAGCGTCTGCGGTTTGGCTTTCAACAAACTGCTTTTCGAATGTACTTATGAAGGCAAAATTTAATTTATCGTTAGCGGTTGTTTGTAAATAAAAACGACTGACAATTGGATGATACAATTCAGTTGGCGTTGTTGATGTTGGCCAACTGAGGCCATAGTTATACTTGAATATAATATTATTAATGACGGCTGAAACTAACTCAATCAAAATAAAAAAACGGTTTGTCAATTTTCATTGCCAAACCGTTTTTATGTAGTTTAAAATATATTTAATTCACACAGCCCAACTCCGGTTCAAGTGTTTTAACTAATGCATTTTCCGGATCTATTGATTTGGCTTTTGTAAAGAATGCACAAGCATTGGCACTTTCATTAATAGAATCATAATATACAGTGCAATACAAATAGGCATCAACCAAATTCTTTTTATTTTTCTCAACATCCTTCTCCCCTAACTCAATAAACTTTAAGTAAAAAGGAAGAGCTCCACCCTTAACATCTGCACCTTCTATACGCACTTGAGTTTTTGCTCTTTGTAAATATCCATCAGGTGAATTCGGTTGCAAGGCAATAAATTGAGCGTAAACTGTATCGGCATTTACAAAATCGCCAATCTGGAAATAAGAACGGCCTAAGAAATAATAATCTAATGGACCAGCGGGGAATTTTACAATTAAATTATTGTAAGCAATAATAGATTCATTATATCTTTTCAAAGTATATAAATACTTCGCATACTCAGTATAAATTTCCTGTGTTGCCGTAGTATCATTTTGCAAAGCAAGGTCATAGTAGAATATTGACTTAACAGTATCTTTATTCTCAACCGCCAAGCGAGCAGAATATTGATAGTCTAAAGAAATTACTTTCTTCTCGCTGATATTCCAATACGTTTGAACAGCAGCATACCCATCAATAAAACTCTGCAACGATTTAGCTGCATCTACTTTGCGCATAGTATCTCCTAAATCAAAATAGGCAAAGTAAATGATTCTCCATCCAATAAAATTGTTTGGCTCATCGGCAACTATAACTTTAGCTTCCTCAATAGCACCTTCAAAGTCGCCAATTTGATATCGTGTTAAAGCTGAGGTCATACGTGCAGCTTTATCTTCTGCATTTAATTCAAGGTATTTATCGAAACAATTTTTAACCTTACCATATTGGCCATCAAGATAATACTCTTCGCCTAATTCTTTCCAAGCAATTGCTAATGTTGGGTCAAGTGTAACTGTTTCTTCATAAGAAGCAATTGCATCTTTTGACTTACCTGTTTTAGAATGAACGCGAGCAATACGTAAATGTGTTACAGCAATACTTCCATTAATGGCATGCGCTTGTTCATACTTTGTCATTGCTGCACTTGGATTATCAGATGCAAGGTAGGCATCACCATAAGCCAATAAGTTAATTATTAAATTAGGGTCGGTACCGTAGGCAATTTCATAATATTTAATCGCCTCAGCATTATCAATATTGTAATATGCTTCACCTATTTGGTAAAATATTTCAGCACTTTTCGATTTACTTACTTTAATAGCATCTGCAAAATTTTCTTTTGCTTCTTCTTTTTTTCCACTTATCAAATTTAATTTTCCTAATGCAACATAAATAAGTGCATTTTTACTTTCAACTATTTCCGAAGCCTTTTTATAGTAAAGTTTTGCGGAGTCAACACTGCCGGTTAAATAGAAAACATTTCCTAAATAATAGTTTGATTCTACACTTGGCGCTGTTGCATTAAT
>JANMLV010000061.1:0-13525 GCA_031372705.1 Bacteroidota bacterium
TCATCTTGAAGTTTGTTGTATTTGCTCTGCAGCGATGTTTTGTCGCTTGTTTGTGCCAAGGAAGCCGAGCTGTTGACAAACATGCCAATTAGCATCAACAAGATTGAGTATGCCGTAGAAAAGGATAGTTTTTGCCTCGAAATGGGCATTATAAGTTCTTCTCCCGCGTTAGTCGACCCGTTTGTATTTGGGATTAACGTTGAATGTAAAGCCGAAAGGCTGGTCGAATTCCACCTTAGTAAACTCAATATTTGCTGTGAGCGTGTCTGTTGCATCTATTTGTATATTTCGAATAAACGCAAAATGTCGTCCTTGTATTTTCTCATGTGCACTATATGATAAAGTCAAGGTTCTTTTTGCAATTAAATCTTCGATAAACATACGAAGGATGTTAAAGTCGGGCGCCAGCCAAACCGTGTTTTTATACACACCACCTTGAGCAAATAGTACATATTTATCGTCACTTTCGCCCACACTATGGGTTGTACTGTCGTAGAAAACAGGATTGCCTACAATCAGGTTTTGTAATTCTTTAAAATCAATATCTAAATTGAAATTGTTGCGAATAAACTCATAATCTCTTGGAATGTATTCTTGATTTAACCTGTCTATTATTTCAATGCTGTCAGGTGTTATTTTTATCCTTACGCCTTCCACACCCATCAATCGCATCGATAACCCAATAACAGAATCTTTGAGTATATCGATTTGTGTTGAAAAACTTTGGTTTAAAGTGGTTGATGCAACATCTACTTTTGCCTTACCGGAAAAGGTTTCAAAATTTATATGGTTTTCTATAAGCTTTTCTTCAATAACATCAACCGGTATGGGTTTTAGTTTATTTCCAAAAATAGTGTGCGTAGTTTTACATGATATTAAAAACAAGCCAACCAGAAACACTATTAAACCCGTTTTATTCATATAAATTTTTGTCATTAATTTTCTTATCAATTAAGTCGGATGTTTCACCAAGTGTTTTAGCTTTTTGCCAAAATTCTACTGCTTTTTCTTTATCACCAAGTTTGAACAATACATCGCCGTAGTGTTCGGTTACTACTCCGCTTTTATCACCACCATTTTGCAGTGCATTTTCTAACCATTTTTTCGATTCAGTATACTTTTTTTGCTGATATAATATCCACCCGTAAGTATCTTCAAATGAGGCATTGTTGGGCACTAATTGTATAGAACGCAGCGACATTTCTGCGGCGCGTTCAAGATTAAAATTGCGAAGCGACAAATAATAAGCATAATTATTTAAGGTGTATGCGTTGTCGTTAACCAATTGTAAGCTACTTTCAAAAGCTTCGTCAGATGCGCTGTGGTTGGCAGTTTCATGGTAGGCATTACCCAGTTCATTAAACATTTCGGCGCGAAGTTGTAAATTGGAAACAGCGAGTGGCAAACCTCGTTTCAAAACTTTAATGGCAACATCATATTTTTCAAGTTGGTTGTTGCCTGCGCCATTAAAATAATAACTAAGTGGTTGGTTAGGATACAATTCAATTGCCGTTTCAGTTACTTGTGCTAATGAATCATATTTCCGTAAATCGGAATAGATGTAAAACATTTTAATCCAAACATCATAAATATCGCTGCGCAGTTCAAGTGATTTATTATAACTGAGGGCTGCTTGACTCAGTGAACCCGAATAATAAAGAAAATCTCCCTGCATGGCATATGCCTTTGCATCTTCAGGATGTGCTTTAACCAATAAATTTGTCCACTCAATAACAGTATCTTTTAAAACAAATGTTTTTTTATCAAGTGAATCAACAAACAACACCAGGTAAAATATTTTTGTATCAATATTGCCGGCGTTATTTAAAAATGCTTTGCGCATTGCCTCATAATATGCTATATCATTTCCTGCTTTTTGAAATAAACTTGCTTTGCGAAATTGCAAATCGGTATTATTGGTATCGGTAGCTAATAACATATCAAATGTTTCAGCTGCTAATTCGGGTTGATTATTTTTTTCGTAATACTCACTTAAATAGCGTAAATACATTGTGTTTTCAGGATCCATCTTCATTAATTGCTGCATCCATTTTATGGCTTCACTGTATTGACCATTCAATGCATACAGTCGCTGCAGTTCAAATGTTACACCCTCATCGCTACCAATCTTAGTTTTGAGTAACTGCATGGTAGCAATTGCATCATTTATTTTACCGGCTTTTTCGTAACTATACGCAAGTTGATAGTACATTTCATCGGTGGCCTTTCCTGTTTTAATGATATTGGTATAAACTTCTGCAGCTTTTAAATAGCTTGCACCATAGCTAAGCATGTCGGCATATAACGATTGGTATTCAATATTATTGGGATTAATATTTACCGCAGTTTTTACATATTCCATACCATCGGATACTTGTCCGAATTCAAAAAATATTTTACCCAATTGATAAAAAGAAGCATCGTTGTTTGGGTCTGCTTTTACAATGTTTTGAAGCAGCACAACTGCTTTGTTAAATTCGCCTAAAGCAATGTGTTTACAAGCATCAATATAGTCGCGCTCAATTAAAGCAGTGTCTATACCATTTTTTCCTTTAACCACTGAGGCGCCGGATAATTTTTTGCTATTTTGCTCTGCCGGTTTGCTTACGGTGCAAGCTGATGTTAGCATCAGCACTGCGCAAAAGGCAATTATTGGAAAATGTTTGAATGTTTTTGTCATGCCTGCGTACTATAATCGCTCAAGCTCAAATCGTCAGGCTTGCCGCTTAACACTGCAAAACTGCCTATCATTGAGTTGGTAATATTTTTATCTGCAATAGTAACTGAATTTTGCAGGATTGAATTTCGTATTAACGAATTTTTAACTATTGAATTTTTTCCTATTGAAGCGTGTGGGCCAATAACCGAGTTCTCAATTATGGCATTATCGCCAATATAACATGGTTCAACAATAATTGAATTAATAATTTTTGCTGTTGCCGATGTAAGTTTTTCGCTTGCTTTTTTTAATTCTAACACGCGTTGATTGGTATACACTGTAGCATCTTTATTACCACAATCGAGCCATTCATCAACTTTGCCGGGCGTAAATTTAAAACCTTTGCGCTTCATGCTTTCTAAAGCATTAGTTAATTGGTATTCGCCTTTCTCTTTAATGTTATTGTCAAGTAAATATTGCATTTCGCTGCGCAATAAAGCGCCGTCTTTTACATAGTAAACACCAATAATTGCCAAATCGGAGACAAAATGATCCGGTTTTTCAACAAAATTGGTAATAACGCCTTCGCTGTTGAGTTCAACAACGCCGAACATTTTCCAGTTTTCAACCGGATTCACCCAAATTATTCCATCGGTTGAAGTATCAATTTTTAAATCAGTTTTGAATAAAGTATCGGCAAACGCAATAATAGTATGACCAACAAGTGTGTCACCCGCGCATAAAATGGCATGTGCCGTTCCAAGTGGTTCATCTTGATAACAAATTTTCCCTTTAGCTCCAAGTTCCGTGGCAATGCCAATAAGCATTTCTTCTACATCCTTACCAAAACGCCCAACTATGAAGGCAATTTCTTCAATTTTTTCATCTGTAGTTCTTGCAATGTCTTCAACTAATCGCTGCACAATTGGTTTACCTGCAACAGGTATCAATGGTTTCGGTACTGTAAGTGTATGCGGCCTCATTCGTTTCCCCATTCCGGCCATCGGAATTATAATGTTCATATTGCTTATATAGTTTGCACAAAGATAACTATTGTGGTGTTGTTACCATACGATTCATTGCCAATACCTTTTTTCAAGGGTTTGATGGGATTTACAAGTTTATTTCCTTCCAAACGAGTAAACAACTGCAGCGTTCATTCGCCACATTCGCACATCGGCTTCCGGCTGTTCCATATGCACATCGGGACATCTGCACATCTGCACATTGGCTTTTGGCTGTTCCATTAGCACATCAGAACATTAGCACATCAGCACATCGGCTTCCGGCTGTTCCATTTGCACATCGGTACATCTGCACATCTGCACATTGGCTTTTGGCTGTTCCATCAGCACATCAGCACATTAGCACATCAGCACATCGGCTTCCGGCTGTTCCATTTGCACATCTGCACATTTGCACATCAGCACATCAGTTCCCCGTCGACCCAAACCCTCCTTCCATCCTTTCACTATCTCCCAGCTCCTCAACATTTTGCCAAATAATGGTTTCGTGTTTGGCAATTACCATTTGTGCTATTTTATCGCCGGAGTTAATTATGAACGGCTGTTTACCATGATTAATGGCAATTACTTTTATCTCACCACGAAAATCGGCATCAATTGTTCCGGGAGCGTTTAGCATAGTTATACCGCTGTTGATTGCCAGGCCCGAACGCGGGCGAATTTGAGCTTCATAACCTATGGGCAGTTCAATATACACTCCTGTTGGCACTAAAATACGCTCTCCGGGTAATAAGGTTACGGGTTCTAGTAAAAAAGCCCTCATATCCATGCCCGCAGATTGAGCAGTGGCATAATGCGGATTCGGATTGTTAGATTTATTAATTATTCTGATGTTCATGTTAGCACAAAACTAAAAAAATGAAAGTCATTTAACGATTGTATTGTAGTTTATTATTGCCTAAACTTTTCATTTTATTGCTCAGTCACATCGACTTAGATTTATTGTTTGATAATTATTTTTTTCAAATCTAACCACCATGCAAAAGCGATAAAAATACCTATAAATACAAGTCTTATTGTTAGTGAAATAATTAAATTATCTAATAAATTATTTATCCATAGTCCAACTAAACAAAGTGCAATTGAAATTAATATATAGGCAATTATTTTTCTTAAATTATATGGAACACGATAATGTTTTTGTCCAATAATATGACTCATCACCACCATACTTAAATAGCAAGTTAAAGTTGCCCAAGCAGCACCCGTATAACCAAATGTTGGAATTAAAAAATAATTCATTGCAATTGTAATTACTGCCCCCGCAATAGGAATTATTGTAGCAAACGCTGTTTTATCGGTAAGTTTATACCACACACTTTGATTATAATATATACCTAAAAATAAATTCGCTAAAAGTAAAATAGGAACAATATGTAAACCTTCGTGATAAGCTTCGCCGATAATAATTTTAAATATGTCGGGGAAGAGGCCTACGCCTAAAAAAATTACACAACAAACCACCACAAAATATTTCATTACCATAGCATACATACTCGGAGCATTTGCATCGCCCGACCGGCTAAAAAAGAATGGTTCGGCACCCATCCTAAATCCTTGTACGGCAAGGGTCATGAAGATTGATAGTTTATAAACGGCACTATAAATACCAACCTGTTTCAGGTTCTCCGCAGCAGTGCCATCGCCCCAATATTTTATTAAAACGCGGTCTAGGGTTTCGTTAATCATGCCGGCTAAGCCGATTATAATTAATGGCGCTCCATAGTTCATTAGTTTTTTCCAAATGGCAACATCAAAACGAATATGCAGCATTGATGGAATAAATAATAAAAATGTAATACCACTGGCAATTAAATTTGCAATAAACACATAAACAATGCCGTACTCCGGTTGATAAGTAAATCCGAACGGCTCAAATAAGGTATAATTATTTTTAAGTGCCGGCCATAAAAAGAAAAAGTTGGATAAAATATTTATGGTTACATTAATTAACTTAATTGAAAAATATCTCCAGGGTCGGTTTTCTAAGCGCAACTTTGCGAATGGAATATTTACTAATGTGTCGAATCCAATTATTAATGCGAAAAACAAAATGTAATTACTGCTTTCAGGATATCCCAACATGGTTGCAATATTTCCGGCATAAGCAATAAGTGTTGTTACTATTATTAATGTAGTAACCATTAAAGATAATTGAGCAGAGCCAAATACCTTGTTTTTATCTAATGCATTAGCATTATTCGAAGCAAATCGAAAATATGCCGTTTCTAAACCAAACATACAGATTACGTTAATAAATGTAACATAAGCATACATTTCTGAAATAATGCCATAGTCTGCCTGGTCGGTAAAAACTCTTGTATGTAATGGCGCCAATAAATAGTTAAGCGCCCGCACTAGAATAGTGCTAAATCCATAAATTACGGTAAGAGAGGCAAGGCGGCGCAGCGACATAAAAGGTAAAGATATGGTCTTCACGATAATTGTGTTGACCATATTGTAAACGCATTTTTAGCCAACTGTTATTGTTTCTAGGCAACTTAACTCACTTTTGTGAAGTGATTATCCTGTAAAGTGCTTAGCGACAGCGTTTTAGGTTGCTCCTAAACAAAAAATGTGGGCTTATAGCCTGCGAATGTATAATTTTATCAAATATTCCCTATTTTAGTAGCCCATTCGACCAGCCTATGATGAAAATTTACACCACACTTCTCATTTGTATCCTTGTAACCATGGGTGTTCAAGCCCAAACATTTCAATTATATACAGAAGATTTTAACGTACCCGGAGGTGCCTTTTTGCTTAATACGGCATCGGGACCCGGCGGTGTGCCCGCAGGAACCAACAAATGGATTACAAATAATAGTTACACGGGTGGTTTTGGCTATCCAAATACTACCACGCAAGACCTTACCGAATCAGGAACAATTGGAGGCGCTCCAACCAGTACTTATTTGCATATTTACGATGAAGAAGGCGCTCCTGCTATTACATGTGCAAGTTATGATGCAACTGCAGCTTCCGACAATTTTGCCGAAATGGCTAGCGGATTTTGCACGCTCGGCTTAATTGACATCGAATTTACATTTTTTTGGCTTTGCGAAGGTGGGCCGGGCGATTATGGACAAGTTTATTACAGTGCTGATGGAGGTGCATGGACCCCTGTGGGGATGGCACTTTATAGCGATCAAACCCTTTGGAAATATGAAGTAATTGCAGATCCGGCTTTTGAAAATGTTGCCGATTTAAAATTTGCATTTCGCTGGGTAAACGATAATAGTGGTGGAACAAATACAATGTCGTTTGCGGTAGATGATATTATTGCCGTTGGTACTTATGATGCTGTAATTAGTCCGGTTGATATTACAATCGATTTTATTACACCTGATCCTGTTTGTAAACTCAGCACCTTAATTGTTGGTTGGTCACTTTCCGCTCCGCTTTGCGAAGGTATTTATCAAATTGAATTATCAAATGCTGCAGGATTATTCGCAGCTCCAATCAGTTTGGGAGTTTTTACAATTCTTGCAGAGGATACTACCGGAGCAATTGCTGTTACAATTCCGGGATTTATTGCCGACGGTTCCTGTTATAAAGTGCGCATTAATCGAACGTCGCCTTTGCCTGTTATAACCGGTGAGGCAAGTGTTTGTTTTACAGTTGAAAATTGCCCAAATACAATTACCACATTGGCTCCTGTTGTAACATTTGACTCCAATTCGGTTTGCATAAATAGTGTAATAGATGTTCCTTTCTTTTCAACGGGCGTGTTTACACCCGGCAATGTTTATACAGCACAACTAAGCGATGAGTTCGGAAATTTTGATTCGCCTTCCATAATTGGCACATTTACAAGTAATGCAACTTATGATCCTGCTTTAGGTTCACCTCCCGGAACTGTTTCCGGTATAGTGCCAACTGTGCCACCGGGATGTAATTATTACATAAGAGTCGTCTCGAGTACTCCTTCCGTTATTGGATCGGCTTACGGCACAGTTTGTATTCAGGAATGTGATATAGAAACAAATAATATTGAAGATGTTTATGCTTGTATTACCGAAGACTCCGGTGTGGTAATTACAATTAGTTATGATATAAATGTTTACGACGATATTGAAACTTATTGCGATACCAATACTTTTTGTGTTGAGGTTTTAGATGCCATGTTTTTTACACAAGCAAATATTTGTGGATTAGGTTTTACCGTTGATACAGAATCGGGAACTATTGACTTGGAAATTCCGGGATATTTCGATTTACTGGCAATGGGACTTGACGCAGGTATTTGGTATATGCGCGTTAACGCAAGTTGCGGCACACCAATGGAAAATTCGCTGGGCACACTCGTGCATTTAACTATCGGCGCACCGGCAGATAATGCGCCAATTTTAATTCCAAGCGATACTTTATTGTGCGAAGGTGCAGTAGGCAGTGCAACAGTGGTTCCCTATAATCCAAACTCCGATTACCAATTCCAATTCGGATTGGGAACACCATTTATTTGGCCGTTTAATCCAATATTTATTGATTTTACAGGAGCAACCGGTGATGTTACATTGCGCGTTAGAGAAATAAATTATAATTGCCCCGGACCTTGGAGCGAGTACATAACATTCCATATTATTGATGTGCCTATTGTTACCATCACCGGACCAATTAAAGCGTGTACCGGCGATACTACTTATTATTCGGTTCCTTATTTCCTTACTACTTATTATGATTGGAGTTTGACAGGCGGAACAATTGTTGATACATCTAATAATGTGGTAGGTATTGTTTGGGATGAAGCAGGTTCTTATACTTTGAGTTTATTTGCTTTAAATGAATGTGGAAGCGGTAGCGGCTCTAAAACAATAAATGTTATTGAAACAATTCCTGTTGAAACTTCACCCGATGCAACAATTTGTGTTGGTGAATCGGCAACATTTAGTATACTAACACTCGGAGTGCCTTATTATGAATGGTACGAAAGCGGTGTCGATACATTATTAACGGACGACTTTTTCATTACCGTTTATCCTGATTCAACATCATCATATTATATAGTTGCTGAAGATGAAGAAGGATGTCCAAGTTGGGATACCATGACTGTATTTGTTGAATACCCGGCATTTGAAAATGATACCACCGAATATTGTATTGGTGGCAGCGTAATTTTAGATGCAGGATACCCGGGAGCAAGTTATGCATGGAATAATGGTGCAACTACGCAAACTATTGAAGTTGATTTAGCGGGAACATACACTGTTTCAATTAACACCTTCGAAGATGCTTGTAACGTAACTAAAACATTTTTTGTAAATGAAGTAATTGATAATTGTGATCCAATAATTGATATACCAAGTGCGTTTTCACCTAACGGCGATGGCACAAATGATAATCTGGTAGTTTTTGGTGCCGCAATAGTTGATTTTGAAATGCGTATTTATAATAGATGGGGTGAATTGGTTTTTGTTACCGATGATGTGAACGCGATAAATAATTCGGATAAAGGTTGGAACGGAAAAATCGGAAATGAAGACCAAGAAATGGGCACTTACGTATATCAAGTAAGCGCAACAGGAGGAAGTGGTGTTACGGTGCAACTGCAGGGTAATATTACACTAGTGCGTTAAACAGCAGAACGATGCAAGTTTTCGTTCAGTATGAATAATATATAAAATACTATCGGTTATAAAATGCCGGTAGTATTTTAAAAACATATGAAAAGAAGTTTAGTTTTTTTTATTTGCATGCAATTAATGCTTCATGTATTTGCTCAACAGCAAATGCAAGTAAAAAAGAATGATTATACTTCAATTTCAACAGGTGAAACAAAACGTCAATATCCGGTAATTACAACCGAATTGCTTGACAATACACCACCTGCGTTTTATAGTCACCCCGATTTCGGTATGCTGCCTATTAATGCACCTGACGATGCAATTGAATTAATACAAAAACGCACCCTCGACTCGCGCTATTATATCAAAAACAATTCGGGTGGCAACAAATTTTATGTGCAAAAAGCGTACGGCCCAATTAATTACGTTGACGCTGCCGGAAATATTAGAGCAATAGATTTTTATTTACATCCAACGGCAACAAAGGGAATGTATACAGCAGACGCTCAACCACTGCCGGCGAAAATTGATTTCATAAATAATTTTACATCCATAAAAATTAAAGATTTGGATTTTAGGTACAATCGGAATTTACAATTGTATTATGAGACAAATAAAAAATACTCTTCAGCGCAAGTGTTTAATACGGCTGATTATACAGTTGGTCGAGATGGGGCTTGGATTACAAATATATTTAAAGGCTTTGATGGAGAAATTGCATTTAGAAAGGGCGGTATTAAAACAAACTTTATTATTCAAGATAAAAGCGTAATAGATGTAAATAGCGATTATTTAATTATTGATGATGTAATAGAATTGCCCGATGGATTTAAATTAGTGAAAGAAGATGCAAACGGTTATGAATTAGCTAACGGCGATTGGAAAGGAAATGTGGTATTAAAAAATGAATTTGGATTAAATTATTTACGCATCGAGCGTCCAATTATTCTTGACCAAAGTAAAATTAAAACACATGCAAAAGATCAGGTAGATGCAATTGGTTATCAAATTATTAAAACGGAATCCGGTTATATACTGAGGATGCGCATTAGCACAAAATGGCTGCTCGCATCGGAGCGACAATACCCTGTTGTAATTGATCCAACATTAATTGGTGAAGCAACCTACACTTCCGGAGATATTGGATTTGAATTTGATGGTATTTGTTGGAATGAAGCCGATTATTGTGATTATACATTAGATATTACTGTGCCCGGTAAAACAACATTAACCGACGCATATTTTGACGGCACCTATTATTCTCAAAATTTCGGTTGCTTTTTTGTTACCGATTGCTTGATGAGCGAGGCTGCATTTCGCATACTTGGTATTTGTGATGATTCGCCTGCGCCGGGTTCTTTTTGGACTTGCTTGCCTCCCGTTGGCGATAGCGCAGGAACTTGTTATGGCGTTGATTTAAATATGTTTAATACCATTGCATGCATTCCTCCGCAATGTGCCGACTATGAATTTACTTTCGAAATGCGCACATGGCATTGTTCATGCACACAACCACCTTGCAGTATTTTATGTCACTTTATGCCATCGGGAAGTTGGGTGATAACAATTGAAGGAGAAACTGTTGTAGAAAATCCTATAGAAAGTGCCGAATATCCCGATTTCGTAATTTGTGAAGGTGATACAATCGATTTGTTTGCTGATGGATATTGGGGCGTACCACCTTATACCTACGAATGGCTTCCGGGAGGTGTTGTGGAGCCAATTCATGAAGTTTGGCCAACAACAACGTCAACCTATACGGCTGTAATTCACGATTTCTGCGATATGACAGATACCGTGACACAAACCGTTTTTGTTAACCCTTCACCTATAGTAGATATTGGTCCATTTGAAGCTTGTTATTTTACAACAATTACAGCACCTGCAGGATTTACTAATTATGTGTGGACTGATGAAGCAGATAGTGTATTGGGCACAGGCAGTTCTTTGTATATTGATTCAACAGGAGTTTATTATGTTACCGTAATTGATGGAAATGGTTGTGAAGGCAAATCAGAACCAATCCAAGTATTTATTTACGAAGCACCGGTAATTAATGCCATACCCGATACTGTTTTTGTAAACGACGGTGCACTCGCATTATTGGAAGCAGAAATTATAACAGGTAGCGATGTTACATTTTCTTGGACACCGGCCGATGTGGTTAATTGTGTATCATGTCCAACTACATTGGCATTTAGCGTAGGTGAAGAAAATACATTTTATGTTACCGGTGAAGAAAATGGCTGCATATCTGCACCCGATTCAATAGTGGTAATTATGACCGAAAGCGAATTAATAATTCCTTCGGCATTTACACCTAATGGCGACGGGTTAAATGATGAATTCCATATTTTAAACCCAATATTTTATCCGGTGTTTTCATTTGTAATTTTTAATAGGTGGGGGCAAGAAGTTTTTGCCACCAGCGATGTTTTAAAGGGGTGGAACGGCACTTACGACGACAAAGAGCAGGAAATAGACATGTATATTTGGATGGTAACCTACGAGAAAGCAAATGAGCCCGGTCAACCCTACACACTGCGCGGAACAGTTACCTTGTTGCGATAAAATTGCAAACAGTTATTTAATTTTGTCACATAATTTTAATTGATGTATGCATTTAATTTATGCTTACTAACCTAATGCATTTCTATTAAATCAGTTATCAAAATATTTTATAAATATGAAAAGAATTGTATATTTTATTGTAGCAATATTATTACTTACCAATAGTGCAACAGGACAGAAACAAATTGAAGATGCCGTATACAATTCATACTTAGCTCATATTGCCGCTGCAAATGCATCGCTTCGTTTATATGATGCTATTGAAGCAAAGCGTTGGCTTAATGCTGCACCCGAAAAGTTTCGCGGGTGGGAATGGAGCTATTTAAATAAAGCTGTTACCGGATTTGATAAGCAAATTAATTTACCTGTTGAAGTAGTAGATATTGCACTTAGTAACAATGGAAAATTGATATCAGCTGCATGCGTTGATGGACATATTTATTTTTACGATGTAAATACGTTTGACATAATTAATAATATAACTGCATCGGAAAAGCCACTTTATGCAACGGCGTTTTTTGAAAATGATACAAAGATGGTTTCCTGTGCACGCGATTTTACTGTTAAAGTATGGGATGTAAATTCAAATATATTGCTATGGGGAAAGCAAACTAAAGCGCAAGGAATTTGCGATGTTGCAGCTAGTCCTGATGGTAGTTTGGTGGCTTTGAGCTCATGGAACAGAGTTGATGGTAATGTTATTGGTTTTGTTCAATTGTATGATGCATTTTCCGGAACCTTGCTTTGGGAAACTGATTTTGGAGTAAAACCATTAGTTGCCATTGAATTTAGTCACGACGGAAAATACTTGGCCGCTGCAGGCTGGAATTGGGAAGTGAGGGTTTGGGATGTTATTACGAGAGAGGAAAAATATACATTCGCTTTTGATGAAACACTCGGCTATCCGGCCATTGATGATTTAGTTTTTTCTGCCGATGATTCCTACCTTATGGCAACTTCTAAAAACTCAACGGCTAAAGTTTGGAATATGTATACCGGTACAATTCAATTTGATTTGATAGGTCATACTAACGCAGTTTATTCCGGTGCATTTGCACAAGACGGCTCATTAATGTTTACCGGCAGTGCCGATGGCAGTATATTTTTGTGGAGCACTGAAACAGCTGCTAACGTTAATAAATTATTTGGTCACCAAAGTACAGTAACAGATTTATTGGTTTCTGTTGATGGGAAATATTTATACTCACTTTCAGCAGATCAAACAATTAAACAATGGAATATTCCGGCTGCCGGAAAATACACAAATCCTTCAGGGCAAAATGGAAAGATTTACGGCTTTGCTTTATCACCAAATAATAACACACTAGTTACACAAGGAGAAAATGGAATTCTTACAGTATGGGATACAAAGGCCGGCAAAATACTTAAGCAGTTTCCAACTTTTAGTGGAATTATGAATTCGGCATCAATTAGTCCGGATGGGAAATATGTTGTAGGATGTAATTGGGATGGCAGGATAAAAGCATGGGAAATTGCAACCGGAAAAAAAGCTATTGAATTTGCAGGCTTAAATGCCGGAGCGGTTGGATGTACATTTTCTCCTGATGGCAATTATGTTGCAGTAGCCGGTTATGACAGTACAATTTCAATTTGGGATTTTAATTCAGGTGCAATCTTTAAATCATTAAAACATAGCGGATTAATGTATCATGTTGCTTATTCAGCTGATGCAAAATATATTGTTG
>JANMLV010000048.1:0-70662 GCA_031372705.1 Bacteroidota bacterium
TCAAACATGCCTTTTTTAGCCCTTCCGCGGCCTAGGATATTTTTTAATTCTTCGGCTTCGGCACAGCGTGCATAGGCAGTTTCAAGTTGTTGATAGAATTTATTTTTGATTAACCGAACGGGAGTGATTTCCTTAAGTGTAAGGATGGTGCTTCCTTCATCGGTTTGGGTAATTGTTTGCTTAAAATTGATATGTGCACTGCTCTCAACACTGGCTGCAAAACGACTGCCAACCTGCACTCCGTCTGCACCTAAAGCCATACATGCCAACATGGCTCTTCCATCGGCAATTCCTCCTGCTGCAATTACGGGAATTGTGACAGCGTCGCAAACACTTGGAATAAGGCAAAGTGTGGTTGTTTCTTCCCTTCCGTTATGTCCACCCGCCTCAAATCCCTCTGCAACCACTGCATCAACCCCGGCTTCTTGGCATTTAATGGCGAACTTTCTGCTGCTAATTACATGCACAACAGTAATGCCATGTTGCTTGAGGAGTGGTGTCCAGGTTTTGGGATTGCCGGCACTTGTAAAAACTATTTTTACGCCTTCTTCAATAATTATTTGAATATGTTTATCGATATCAGGATACAACAACGGCACATTAACGCCAAAGGGTTTTTCAGTTGCAGCTTTGCATTTTTTTATCTGATCTCTTAATACATCCGGATACATGCTTCCACTGCCAATTAATCCTAATCCACCTGCGTTGGAAACAGCACTTGCCAGTTCCCAACCACTGCACCAAATCATGCCGGCCTGAATAATAGGAAACTGAATATTAAATAAAGTAGTAATACGATTGGCCATCAAAAATGTTTTTTTAATGTTGCAAGAATAATAAAAAAATAAAACTATTTATCATTAATCGAAACTCTGGCTTAAATCAATTTCTGTATTATCGCCAATGTTTAAACTCTGACTTAAACCTTTTATAAAAGTATCGCTGCCAATTACTGAATCATGTAGCACAACGTCGTCGATTGTTGCGTCATTTCCAATAATAGAATTGCGTACTATCGAATAATTTACGGTTGTGTTTTCACCGAGCGTAACATTGGGACCGATAATAGAATTTTTAATATCGCAATTTGCGGCAATACTCACCGGTTCAACAATAATTGTGTTCTGAAATGACCTGTGCTGTTCGGTTTCATGGTTTAACTTTTTTAATAATATAGCATTGGTTTCCAATAAAATATCTTTTTTACCACAGTCGTACCAATTTTGAATTTTGAAACCTTGGAAATTAATTCCCTGTTGAATCATTAGCATTAATGCATCAGTAAGATGATATTCGCCCTGCGTTTTAAATGCGTGTTTTATTATTTGTTCTAACGCTGCAAAAAGGTGATCGGTTTCTTTAATTTTATATAAACCAACTAAGGCTAAATTTGATTTCGGAATGGATGGTTTTTCAATTACTCGTGTTATGTTAAAAGCTTCATCAACTTCTGCCACACCAAAATCGCGGGGGTCATCCACTTTTTTTAATCCTAATGCTGAACCCGGCATTTCAATTACTGATTCGATGTCTGCTTCAAAAATGGTGTCACCCAAAACAATAAAAATCGGCTCGCCTATTTCTACAAAATCTTTGGTAAGATAAATGGCATGACCTAACCCTTCACGCTTATTTTGTATAACAAATTTAGTGGATAAATCGGGGTAGGTTTCGCGAACAAATGCTTCTATTTTTTCACCCAAATAGCCAATCACAAATATAAATTCTTTGCATCCTGCCTTTACCAATCGATCAATAATAAAACCTAGTATTGGTTTGCCTGCAACCGGTATTAATGGTTTTGGCTGTGAATAGGTATGAGGCCGCAAGCGTGTTCCCACACCGGCTACCGGAATAATCACTTTCATTTTGTAGAATTAAAACACAAAGGTAAAGGTTCCTTTAAAACTTTGGTTATTGACAATTTTGGCGATTTTGTGACAAAAACTGAACAATTTAGCCACGAGATTGTAATTTTCATGCTTAAAACAACCTGTAATTTAAAATCTGTCGTAAATTTATAGGTTCAAAGAAGAGCAACTATTTTAAACGCATTACTATAAAATATGAAAAAACGTTTACTCCTCCTCGCCACAACAGTCTTAATTACTACTGTCACGGCCTTTTCACAGGTTGTGATTAATGAGTATTCAGCTGCAAACTTTAGCGATATTGCCGACAATTACGGCGAGTTTGAAGATTGGATTGAGTTGTATAATGCCGGAGCAACCAGTGTCGACTTATCCGGATACCACTTAAGTGACAACGATACTGACCCTACAAAGTATACCATTCCTTCAGGTGTGAGCATTTCAGCAGGTGGGTTCTTGCGCTTTTGGTGTTCAAATCGCAACACTGCAGTTGGCACAAATTATCATACTAGTTTCAAGCTAACTCAAACTACGGGTTCGGAAGAAGTAGTATTTGCCGATGCTGCCGGGGTTGTTATTGATGTTCAAGCAATTAATGACGCTAACCAAACCAACCACAGCTGGGGGCGTTCGCCAAATGGTGGTCCCGATTGGAGAATTTATACGGACCCAACACCCAATACTTCTAACTCGACTCCAACTAAATTAGCTTATGCTAAAAAGCCGAATATGGAACCTAACGCAGGCAATTTTGCCGGTTCTGTAACGGTTACAATTACAGTTGAAGAGCCAAACATGACCATTCGGTATACTACAAATGGTAATCTGCCAACAGCAGCCTCAACTATTTATACAGGTCCAATTACTATAAGCGAAACTTCTGTTTTAAGAACTATTGCTTTTCCTTCATCTACAGATACCTTATTGTCGCTTTGTTCAACCAATACTTACTTTATTGACGAACCGACTACCATGCCGGTTATTTCAGTTGCAGGTGATGAAGTTGACGATTTATTGAATGCACTCGGTTGGGGATTAGAACCCGTTGGTTCATTCGAATTGTTTGATAAAGATTATAATTTAATTGACGAAGCAGTTGGCACTTACAATGAACACGGAAACGATTCATGGGCTTACGACCAACGTGGTTTCGATTACATTGTTCGCGATCAATTTGGTTATGATAATGATATAGATCACGAGTTTTTTGGAGATGTTACCGATAGAACCGGATACCAAAGATTGATTTCCAAAGCAGGTGCAAACGATAATTATCCTTCATCGGATGGTGGTGCGCACGTGCGTGATGCATTTGTTCATCATATAGCACAATTGGATGATCACGAATTAGATGAACGTTCTTCGTTCTTTAATATATTATATGTAAACGGCGACTATTGGGGTGTTTATGATACACGTGAAAAAGCAGATGATGCTGATTATACCGATTATTATTACGACCAAGGCGAGTATGAAATGGATTATATTAAATGTTGGGGTAGCACTTGGGCAGAATACGGAACTATGGCACCTTGGAGTCCTTTCGTAACATTTGTAACAACTAACGACATGACCATAGCTGCCAACTATGATTATGTTACCGACAATTTAAACACACTTAGTTTAATTGATTACGTATTAGTTAATACTTTTTCAGTTTGTTCCGACTGGCTGAACTGGAATACTGCTTGGTGGAGAGGGTATGATCCAACGGGCGGCGCATTACAATGGCGTTATGTTTTATGGGATGAAGATGCAACTTTCGGTCACTATATTAATTATACCGGAATTCCGGATGATTCACCAACTGCAGATCCTTGCGATCCGCTTTCATTAGGTGGTGTTGACCCGAACGGACATATTGATATTGTAAATGCATTAATGGATAACGAAGATTTCTTGGATGATTATATCAATCGTTTTGCCGACATGATTAATACTACATTTGATTGTGAAGTGATATTAGGCAGATTGGATAGTTTCCGCGCGGTTATTGACCCGGAAATGAAGCGTCATATTGATCAATGGGGTGGAAGTTATAGCGAATGGAGTACCAATTATGATGAACTGCGCGCATTTATTGAAGAGCGTTGCGCATTTTTACCGGGTGGAGTTGAAGACTGTTTCGATGTGGAAGCGTTTGGCGTTGTAGTTCAAATTGAACCTGCGGGCAGTCCGAATAACGTTAAAGTAAATACTATTATTCCTACTTATTATCCGTTCCCGGCAACCTATTTCAGTGGAACCGATTTAGGATTTAAAGCTATTCCTGATGCTGCATATACTTTTGATCATTGGGAATTTTTAAACCATACACCGCTTCCGGGAATTACTGAAGATTCGGTTACTGTTTCCTTAACAATGGGTGATACAGTTACTGCATGGTTCATTGGCAGCGAATTGCCATTGTATGATTTTACATTAGATGTATTTCCTCCGGGTTCAGGAACTGCTTCTATTGAGGCATTTTTACCGGGAACCTATCCTTACGCAGGAGCATACGAAAGTGGCACTATGGTCGATTTAATTTCAACGGCTAACCCCGGATTTATTTTCGACTATTGGGAATTGGAAAATCACATTGCTAACCCTGATCCATTTACAAATACCATCTTCTTTACACTATCAGATATAGAAAACGCAGTGGCGCATTTCCGACTTATGAATGATGTTGAAGATGCACAAGTTAATATTGGTTTAGATGTTGCGCCTTCAGTTACCAGTGGACAAATAACTATTAATTATCAATTGAGTAATTATCAGGAAGATGTTCATTTAGACTTGTATTCAGTAACAGGGCAATTAATTGCATCGCTAAATCAAGCATCTGTATCAGGTGCTCAAGGTGAACATCAAGTAGTTATTAACTTGAATGATTATCGCTTAGCAGATGGCATGTATTTTGTGAAATTAACTGCCGGCAATATGTCGCAGAACGAAAGGGTGATATTGAATCATTAAGATTTATTTTTATAATACTATTTATAAGGCTGTCATATTTATGGCAGCCTTTTTTTGTTTAATAGGTAATTGTAGCTTGCCTTTATTTATTTTTGTATCATCAAACTAATTATATGCAAAGAGACACAGCAGTATTCGACATTATTAATAAAGAATTAGAACGTCAAACCGAAGGGATTGAACTTATTGCCAGCGAAAATTTTGTAAGCGATCAGGTTATGGAAGCTATGGGAAGCTGCATGACTAATAAATACGCAGAAGGATATCCCGGCAAACGGTATTATGGTGGATGTGAATTTGTTGACCAAACCGAACAATTGGCAATTGACCGCGTAAAGCAATTGTTTGGCGCAGAATATGCTAACGTTCAACCTCATAGCGGTGCGCAAGCTAATGCAGCGGTTATGCTTGCATGTTTGAATCCGGGCGATAAACTTTTAGGATTTAATCTTTCTCACGGAGGGCATCTTACTCATGGCAGTCCGGTAAACTTTTCAGGAAAATTATATAGTCCGGTTTTTTATTCGGTTGAAGAAGCTACCGGTTTAATTGATATGGATAAAGTGGAAGCCATTGCAAAAGCTGAAATGCCAAAATTGATTATTGCCGGCGCAAGCGCATACGCAAGAGATTGGGATTATGCTCGTTTCCGCGCAATTGCCGATAGTGTTGGAGCCATTTTGTTGGCAGATATTTCGCACCCTGCCGGTTTAATAGCAGCCAAATTATTAAATGACCCAATGCCGCATTGTCATATTGTTACAACAACAACGCATAAAACGTTGCGCGGTCCGCGTGGTGGTTTAATTATGGTGGGAAAAGATTTTCCTAACCCTTGGGGACAAACCACACCAAAAGGAGAAGTTAAAATGATGAGCACCATTTTAGATAGTGCCGTTTTTCCGGGAACTCAAGGTGGTCCGCTCGAACATGTTATTGCTGCAAAAGCTATTGCATTTGGTGAAGATTTAAGTGAAAGTTATGTTGGATATTGCAAACAAGTTATTGCTAATGCGCAAGCTATGGCCAATGCATTTGTAGCAAAAGGATATAAAATTATTTCAGGTGGTACAGATAATCATTTAATGCTAATTGATTTACGCAATAAAAATATTTCGGGCAAAAAGGCGGAAGCATTATTGGGTGCAGCACATATAACAGTAAATAAAAATATGGTGCCTTTTGATGATAAATCACCATTTGTTACCAGCGGAATTAGAATTGGAACTCCAGCAGTTACAACTCGCGGCATGAAAGAAGCCGACATGGTTAAAATTGTTGAATGGATAGATAGATTAATTGTTGCGCCTGAAGATGAGGCAGTTATTACTGCAGTTAGAAATGAAGTAACTGCATTTGCAAAAACATTTAAATTGTTTGCTTATTAATTTTTTTTAAATTATGAAATACGTAATTCTATTTATTGGTATACTGATATCTACAACTAATACTTTTGCACAAACCGGTTGTATTAGCGGTAATTGTGAAAAAGGAACAGGAACCTATAAATGGGATAATGGCGATATCTATATCGGTAAGTTTAAGAATAGCCAAAAAAATGGTAAAGGCAATTTTAAATTTGCAACCGGCGATTATTTCGTTGGTAGTTTTAAGGATGATGATTACAGTGGAAAGGGCGTTTACACATTTGCAAACGGCAGCTCTTATACAGGCACATTTGTGAAAGGTGCCTATACCGGAAAAGGTGTTTTTAAATATGCTAATAAAGATGTTTATACCGGCGAATTTCTCAACAATAACAAGGAGGGAAAAGGCGTATATACTTTTGTTGATGGCATGCAGTATACCGGCACATTTAAAAATGATTTGTATAATGGAAAAGGTGTTTTAAAGTATACCAATGGCGATTTATATACCGGCGAATTTTTAAATGGTGAACTAAACGGTAAAGGAGTTTTTAAAATGAAAAGCGGTGAAACATATACCGGCATGTTTGCAAGTGGCAAATACAGCGGGTTTGGCATTTACACTTATTCTAATGGCGATAAATACGAAGGTAATTTCATTAACAACCTTTTAAATGGATACGGCACTTACTACTTAGCCGATGGTTCAGTATACATAGGCAATTTTAGAGATGGCGTTTACGATGGCGAAGGGGTTTACACTTTTAAATCAGGTGATGTTTACTCAGGAACATTTGTTAAAGGGAATTATAATGGAAAAGGAACTTTCGTATACGCAAATGGCGATAGATATGAGGGTAGCTTTGTAAACAGCAAAAAAGATGGTTACGGAGTTTATACGTTCAAAGATGGTTCGGTAATGGATGGCCGTTGGAGTAAAGATGAGTTTTTAGGAACAAAATAAAAAGGTTAGAACACTTGCTGTTCAAATATTATTAACCCGACAAATGAAGATAATTCTATTAGTCGGGTTTTTTTTAAAGTTTAGTTTAGGAAAATAATTGTTCACAAACACGGTAATTTTTCTTGTAATTAAAATCTTTAAAGTTGCCACAAAGACTCAAAGAAAATCGAAGTTACACGAAGTTGTAATAATGATTATATTGCAATGTGAATGATGTGTTATGTTTTGTTGATTTTGAACTTAGAGTGGGTTTCTTCTGCGTTCCGATGCAATTGGAATTCCATTTACCAGGCTGAATAAACTGACCTACCGGCTGAGTAGACAGGAGAAACAAATACGCTATCCTTTACAAAACATTTTAAACTACTGAAAATTGGAGATATTAGTAAGAATTACATTCCAACTCATCATTTAATTTTTGTTCAATTTTGCTCAATCCTTTTAAATTTTGTTCAATCCCCCTCGAAACCGTTACGCTTAAAAAAACTCAGTCTTATAAGGATACCTGATTTGATATTGCTCCTTTACAATATCGGTAAGCATATTTCTTAGCTCTTCAATATTGTCTTTTTCTGTCGCAGAAATAAATACACAATGCGCATTCGATTTTTGCATCCAAGTGTTGCGCAGTTCATTTAATATATCAATTTTAATGTCGTTGGGAAGGTATTTGTCAAAAGTTCTTTTTTCGTACAAATCCATCTTGTTGAAGATAATAATACAAGGTTTTTCTGCCGCTTCTAATTCTTTTAGTGTTTCATTTACCACCCGAATTTGGTCTTCAAATGCAGGATGCGCAATGTCTACAACGTGTAATAAAATATCGCTTTCGCGAACTTCATCTAAAGTAGATTTGAAGCTTTCAATTAAATGATGGGGCAACTTGCGAATGAATCCTACCGTATCGCTTAATAAAAATGGTGTGCGGTCAAGCACTACTTTGCGAACTGTTGTATCTAGTGTTGCAAATAATTTATTTTCAGCAAATACTTCACTTTTGCTCAGCACATTCATTAAAGTAGATTTACCAACGTTGGTGTAACCCACAAAAGCAACGCGAATTAATTCACCTCTATTTTTGCGCTGAGTTTCATTTTGTAAACCGATTTTAAGTAATTTCTCTTTAAGCAACGCGATTTTTTGCTGTGCTACGCGACGGTCAGTTTCAATTTCTTTCTCACCGGAACCGCGCATACCAATACCACCTTTTATACGGTCTAAATGCGACCATAACCCTTTTAATCGAGGAAGCATGTATTGCGTTTGTGCGAGTTCCACTTGCGTTTTTGCTTGCACGGTTTGAGCCCTTGTGGCAAAAATGTCCAGAATAAGCATACTGCGGTCCACAATTTTAATTTTGAGTTCCGCTTCAATATTCCGCAGTTGCGAAGGTGATATTTCATCATCAATCACAACCAGGTCGATATTGTTATCTTCAACAAACTTTTTTATTTCTTCCAGTTTTCCCTTTCCAACATAGGTTCTATGGTCGGGATGCAATAGTTTCTGGTAAAATGTAGAAATAGTTATTGCACCTGCGGTTTCGACCAAAAACTCTAATTCTGCGAGGTATTCGTTAAGCTGTTCAAGGGTTTGGTCTTTGGTAACCAAACCGATTAATACTGCCCGTTCTTTTTTATTCGTTTCTATTAAATGAGCCATTATAGGCAAAGGTAGTTCAAATTCCGGCACCACTGTGTTTTACGATAAGCAAATGATACGCAGGTTTCGCTATTTTTGTCGCGCCAACAACCATTTATTGGCAAACGGGTGTAAAAACTCAATTTTTAGCATAAAAGAAACAAATTGATACAATATTTACGACATAAGGAAATTGATTTTGAAAAATGGGACGCATGTATCAATAATGCACTTAATGGCTTGCCATATGCTTATTCATGGTATTTAGATATTGCAGCAGAAGGCCAATGGAGCGCAATAATAATCGACGATTATGCAGCGGTGTTTCCAATTCCCTTTAAAAATAGAATTGTATACAAACAAATTTATCAGCCGTTTTTTGTGCAGCAATTGGGCTTGTTTTATACTGATTTAAAATATGCAAATCGGGTTGCTGATTGTTTTTCGGCAATTCCATCGGTATTTAAAAAAATTAATTTGCAATTAAATACCAACAACCTGATTGAAGAACATGCGCTTAAGGTGAAGTATAAAATTACCCATCATATCAACTTAAACGTTGGATACGAAGCAATAAATGCCGCGTATAGTTCTGATAGGAAACGGAACTCAAAAAAGGCAACCTCAGCCGGCTTGCAAGTTGTAAATTTAAATGGTGTTGCTGAACTGATTCAATTTCGACGTAAATACTTAGCTGCAGAATTAAATGGCGTACAAACAGATAAGGACCTACATCGCTTGCAGCAACTACTTGAAAAAGCAATTAAGTTAGAAAAGGGTTTTGCAAAAGGCGTGGTAGACGGAAGTGACAATTTATTAGCGATTGCATTTTTTTTACAAACTAACAAGTTTTTAATTTATTTATCGGCAGTATCATCAACCGAAGGAAGAGAGAAACGCGCGATGCCTGTATTAATTGATAGTATTCTGCAGAATTACGCAAATGCTAACCTCATTTTCGATTTTGAAGGCTCTATGATTCCCGGTTTAGCACAGTTTTATAGAAGTTTTGGTGGTGTTGAAGTTCAGTTTCCTGTTGTGCAGAAATAGAATACGGCTTTGTAGCAGATTAATTTTAAGTATAATCTGTTTATGTCCTCAAATTTCGCTCTCCCGATTGTTTCGAGATTGGCAATTATTTTCAATAACGGATTTAATTTTTTTATTGAGCAAAATTGAGCAAAATTGAACAAGATTTAAGTGAGGTTGTGGAATTAAAATTTGTCCTTTTTTTATTATTAACTAGGAAAAATTTAATAATTGAAATCAATTTTGAACTTACCTGTCAACCCAAATTTTGTTCAATTTTGCTCAATCCTCTCTAAGGTTGTTTTATTTTTTTAATTAAATAAAAACTTAGTGACGTTGCTATATCAAAATTTACCCTGCGATTTGCATTATTAAACAGAAGATTTTGAATAATTGAAATAAATTTCAACCTTACCTGTCAACCCAAATTTTGCTCAATTTTGCTCAATCTTGTTCAATTTTGTTCAATTGGCTGTTCCAATCTCCCTCCCTTCACAACTCCGCAAACGCCACCGCAGCAATACTTACACTAACTCCCGGATGTTGTATCAACTTGACGGCACAAGCTTCCAATGTGGAACCGGTGGTAATTACATCATCAATTAATAAAATATGTTTATTCGGAATTAATTCGGGTTTCTTTACCTCAAAAATGTCTTTTACATTATCCCATCGTTCTAATCTCGATTTTTTTGTTTGGGTTTCGGTAAATAATGTTCGTTGCAGAATTTCGCCATCGTAATTTATATTTAACACTTCACCCAATCCCTCTGCAATAATACCACTTTGGTTATAACCTCGTTTTATCATTTTATCAGGATGCAAAGGAACTGCTGTAATATAATCCACATCTCTAAATACTTGATATTGTAATAGGTGATATCCCATTAAATTACCCAGTCGTAAACCAACATCTTTTCTGCCTTTATATTTTAATGCATGCATAACTTCCTGCAACCGTGAAGTTTTATGAAAATTGTACATGGCTAAGGCCCGCTCAATAGGTACCTTCCCCCAAAATTTTTTTGCAACCGGATTGTCGGTATATAATACATGATCAGTTTTAGGTAAGCTGAGCTGACATTTTAAGCAGAATACTTTTTCGTGTTTGTTCAACGCTTCCTGGCAGGCAGCGCAAAGTTTTGGATATATCACATTTGTGATGTCGCTTATAATATTAATTGGAAACATAGTCATCGTTTTTGTAGTAAGAAATAATTTGCGTAGGCTACCATTGCAACAACGTATTGGAGCAAATGATAGTGGAATAACCAATCACAACTTCGTGTTTAACGAGCCGGTTGTGATGGTGTTACCAATAAATAAGAAGTGTTTAATTTTACTTTAACGCTTCATTACACGCGTAATTCGGACTAACGATGCAAAGTATAAGCTAGTAAGCGGATAAGGTTTTTCCAAGAAAATGGAAACGGGTTTTGTTACATCACAGTAACCACAATTCAATCGACACATTTCATTTGTTTTTAAGGTGAATAATAAATTAAAAATATTAATTAACATTTTAATTTCCAAATTTCAGTCATAAAAAAAACCTGCTACGAAGCAGGTTTTTAAATAAGGATGTATTGAATTAATTATAATGTTCCTCTTTTGCGTTGTTCTTCTTCTATGCTTTCAAACAGCGCTTGGAAATTACCTTTGCCAAAAGATTTTGCGCCACAGCGTTCAATTATTTCAAAAAACATGGTCGGTCTGTCTTCAACAGGCTTGGTAAATATTTGTAATAAATAACCGTCTTCATCACGGTCTACCATTATGCCCAAGCTTTTTAGTGTTTGTAAATCTTCATTTATTGTTCCAACACGATCGCTTACAGTATCGTAATACGTTCCGGGAACATATAAAAATTCAACACCGCGTTTGCGTAATTCGGTTACCGTAATAATAATATCGTCGGTGGCAACGGCAATGTGCTGACAACCTTCGCCTTCATAAAAATCTAAATATTCTTCCACCTGTGATTTCTTTTTACCAATGGCAGGTTCATTAATCGGGAATTTAATGCGCATATTTCCACTGGTCATTACTTTACTCATAAGAGCAGTATATTCTGTAGAAATATCTTTATCGTCGAATGTAATCAGATTTTTAAATCCTAATACTTCTGCATAAAATTTTGCCCACACATTCATTCTGCCTAAACCAACATTGCCAACGCAATGGTCAACATATTGCAATCCAATTGGTGTAGGATTGTATTCGCTTTCCCATTTTACAAATCCCGGCAAAAAAACTCCGTTGTAGTTTGTGCGTTCAACAAATAAGTGAATTACTTCGCCATATGTTTTAATGCCGGCAACTTTTACTTCGCCATCGGCATCAGATTTTATTGTAGGGAATAAAAAAGGTTCTGCACCGCGTTCGGTAGTTTGAACAAACGAATATTCCGCATCATCAACAGTAAATGCAATAACTTTTACGCCATCACCATGATTTTTAATATGTTCAGCTACAGGTGAAGTGCTGTTGTATGGTGTGGTTAATATTAATGTGATTTTTCCCTGACGCAAAACATAAGACGCACATTCGCGATTACCGGTTTCTAATTCGGAATAAGCGAGTGATTGAAATCCAAAGGCCGTTTTATAAAAGTGTGCAGATTGTTTAGCATTGCCCACATATAATTCAATAAAATCGGTGCCATTTAATGGAAGAAAATCTTCTTGTACGATTGTTTGTTGTTTTTCAACTAATAAAGTATCCATTGTAGTATATTTATTTAATTATTTAAATAATTAGTTTGTTATCAAGTTTGGTTGTACACCGTTACTTTTTATCCATGATAAATAATAGTCATCTACTTCATATTCAACTGCTGCTTCTGTAATCATTACCGGTTTAAACGGATCAATCATAACAGCTAATTCTTTGGTTTCTTTTTGCCCTATGCTGCGTTCAATAGCTCCCGGATGAGGCCCGTGTGCTAAGCCTGCAGGATGCAATGTTAGCATGCCGGGTTTTATATTGTTTCTGCTCATGAAATTGCCTTCCACATAATATAATAATTCATCGCTGTCGATATTACTGTGGTGATAAGGTGCAGGAATGGCATTCGGGTGGTAATCGTACATGCGCGGAACAAAGCTGCATACCACAAAATTATTAGCCTCGAAATTTTGGTGAATTGGTGGAGGCATGTGAATGCGACCTGTTAGCGGTTCAAAGTTGTGAATATTGAACGCATAAGGATATAAATATCCATCCCAACCTACAACGTCAAATGGGTGATTAGCATAAGTGTATGGAAATATTTCACCGCGTTTTTTTATCATAATTTCAAATTCACCTTCCACATCTAATGTTTTTAATTCGGTAGGACGTTTAATATCGCGTTCGCAAAATGGTGAGTGTTCGAGTAATTGTCCGAATTCATTTCTGTATCTTTTCGGTGTAACTACCGGACTAAAAGATTCAATAAATAACAATCTGTTATCATCGGTATCAAATTCCATTTTATAAATTGTTCCTCGTGGAATTACCAGATAATCGTGCGGCTCAAAATTTACATCACCAAACATGGTTGTTAAAGTGCCTGACCCTTTGTGCACAAAAATTAATTCATCGGCATCTGCATTTTTAAAATAGTAATCAGGGGTTTGTGTTGGTGCAGCAAGTCCAATATGTAAATCGTTATTTACAAAAAGCACTTTGCGACTTTCTAAATAATCTTTTTCTGCCGGAATATCAAAGCCATTAAAACTGAGCATACGCATATTATTTTCGATAGCAATTTTTGGCGCTACCGAATAACTCTTGCCGGTATTAATAACCCTTGTTGGTGGATGAATGTGATACACTAACGATGATAAACTGCTGAAGCCTTGTGTGCCCACTAATTCTTCGTTATAAAGTTTTCCCGCCGCGTCGCGATATACAACATGGCGTTTATCCGGGATTTTACCTAATTGCTGATAAATTGGCATAGTAAATTTTATTTACTGCAAATTTCAGCGAAAATGTAAGCTGCTTGGGGTGACTTGTGTCAATGTTTGAGGTGATAATGCGGGGAGTTTTTGAGTTGATTTTCAGCGGACCATAAACCTCCCGTTACTTCCCAACTTCCCTTCTTCCCGGCAAGTAAATATATACGAGCAATATCAACTCAGCCCTTTTTTTTCAGGCTGTTAAATACCAGGTCGTTTAAATAGCCAATAAGTTCTTCTTCTTTTTTAGCACCACTAAAATCGGTCAGCGAAGGCAGGTTATGCATAAAAAAGTTTTGAAGATGCGCCATTTCAATTATAGTAGAGGCCAGGGTTTTAGGGTATTTGTAACGGGGATTGTATTCAGATATAATATTGCCAACAACAGCACATAAGTCCTTGTAAGGCTTAAAGAACTGCTGTTTATTGTCTTCACTCACATGTTTTGTTAAATAAGCCTTTGAACCTTCCGCAATAATAATTTCATGCAACAGCCTTTCATTAATATAATGGGTTTGCTCATCGTCCTCAACCGCATGTGCCAGAAGGTGTATTACTTTTTTCAGCTTAATTGCAGGACTGTTTATATTGTTAGTCTGAAATATTATTTGAAACTCAAGCCAGCCCCAATACCAGGCTGTAAGGTAAACCAACAGTTTATGCTTATTCTCAAAATAACGGTAGATGCCGGCTTCAGTTGTGCCGATTTCTTCAGCAAGTTTTTTAAAGGTAAATGACTCGAAACCTGCTTTGTATATTAATTGTACACTATGTTTTAGAATATTCTTCCCAAGTTCTGATGCCTCAGGATTCCGAAGGTATAGTGCCTCGTTCATCTCTATTTGCAGTTGTAGCTTCATTTCAAGGTGTTTTTATTACTATTATTTACTAAAGGTACAAAGCTAAAGCAAATAATTTAACAATTATTAGTGATAGTAAAACTATTATTGAACAAATTAATACTATCTTTGTTCCGTAAAAAAGAAGAAAAACAATGAAACATTTATTTAAAGAGTTAAAAAGCGACCTCCCGGCTAGTATGGTGGTCTTTTTTGTGGCAGTGCCTTTGTGCTTAGGTATCGCCCTTGCATCCGGCGCGCCTTTGTTTGCGGGTATTATTGCCGGTATAGTTGGTGGTATTGTTGTAGGTATTGCCAGTGGCTCATCGTTGGGGGTTAGTGGGCCGGCTGCGGGATTAGCGGTAATTGTACTAACATCTATCGAAGCGCTTGGTGGTTCATGGGAAGCCTTTCTTTTGGCTGTAATGCTTGCCGGTTTTATACAATTGGCACTCGGATATGCAAAAGCAGGTTTTATTGCATACTTTTTTCCATCTTCAGTAATTAAAGGAATGCTCACAGGTATTGGCCTGTTAATTATTCTGAAGCAAATACCTCACGCATTAGGTTGGGATAAAGATGCTTTTGGAGATGATAAATTTTTCCAGGCAGATGGCGAAAACACGTTTTCGGAAATAATTAAAGCACTTAGTTCATTTACGCCCGGAGCTTTAATAATATCAGTTATTTCATTAGGTATTTTGATATTATGGGATAAGGTGCTATCCAAAAAACACAAAGTGTTTGGCATGCTTAATGGACCTTTGGTGGTTGTTTTGTTTGGTATATTAATGAATTATTTCTACCAAAACGGGATATTAAATTTCATGTTGAACTCCGACCAAATTGTAAATATCCCGGTTCCGGAAAACTTAAATGGATTTTTTAGTCAGTTCACTACCCCCGATTTTTCTGCAATCAGCAATGGTGAAGTGTGGAAAATTGCATTCGTTTTAGCAATTGTAGCAAGTTTAGAAACCCTACTTTGTGTTGAAGCGACCGATAAGATGGACCCTAATAAAAGAATTACACCAACTAACAGAGAACTAAAAGCGCAAGGTTTAGGTAATATCGTTTCAGGCTTAATTGGCGGCCTACCTGTTACTCAAGTTATTGTTCGAAGTTCAGCAAATATCAACTTTGGTGCAAAAACAAAATTGTCGGCTATTTTACATGGTATGTTTTTACTTATAAGCGCCATCACAATTTCAGGACTTTTAAATATGATTCCTTTAGCAAGTTTAGCAGCCATTTTATTTATGGTTGGATATAAACTTGCCAAGCCATCGCTCTTTAAACAAATGTTTAAATTGGGTTGGGAGCAGTTTGTGCCATTTATTGTTACCATTATTGCGATTCTTGTAACCGATTTATTAATTGGAATTACAACGGGATTATTAGTTGGCGGACTTTTCGCTCTTTATCATAGTTATCGCAATTCTTTCCACTTGAAAGATATTGTAACTGAAAATGGAACGCAGGTGCATCATATTGTTTTAGCTGAAGAGGTTTCATTTTTTAACAAGGCAAGTGTAGTAAAAGTTTTAGATAGTATTCCGGCCAATTCAAAAGTAATAATTGATTGCACTAACTCTAAATCTATTTCCTATGATGTGGTTGAGTTGATTCTTGACTATGAAATTAATGCCAAAACTAAAAACATTAAAGTTGAAAAAATTAAATTTATTGAACCTATTTCAGCATAACAACTAAAACAAATAATAAATATGAAAACTTTAACAAAAGAAATGCAAGCAGCCATAACACCATCAATGGCTTTAGAATTATTAAAAGATGGAAATAAAAGATTTGTTAACAACTTAAAAGTAAATCGAAATCTTTTACAACAAGCAAATGAAACATCAGATGGCCAACATCCATTTGCAGTTATTCTAAGTTGCATCGACAGTAGAACCTCTGCTGAGCTAATATTTGACCAAGGTCTTGGTGATGTTTTTAGTGTTCGCATTGCAGGTAATATTATTAATGAGGATATTTTAGGCAGCATGGAGTTTGGTTGCAAAGTGGCAGGTGCAAAAATTCTTGTTGTGTTAGGACATACTAAATGCGGAGCCGTTAAAGGTGCTTGCGATCACGTTGAAATGGGCAATTTAACTGCTTTACTTGAAAAAATTAAACCGGCTGTTGCCGCTGAAACTGCCACTTCAGAAAATCGTACTTCAAGTAATGCTGTTTTCGTTGAAAATGTAGCAACGATAAATGTTAAAAATACAGTTGAGGCAATTATGGAGCGCAGCCCAATCCTCAAAGATTTAATCGCTAGCGGACAAATTGGAATTGTTGGTGGTACGCACGATATCTCAAACGGTGAGGTGACGTTTTATGATGACACTGTGCATGTAGGTTAATAATTGACAAACGAAAGATATACTAGTCTTGTAATTAATGCACATTGGAAAATAAAATTTAAAGATTTTACTTTTTATTGGTGTTAATAATGATGCAATAATTACAAGCTAGTTAATATACTCCCATGGTTTAGTAGTTTAATAGCACAGCCCTCCTTCAATCTGCAGACAAAGCTGGGTTCGTGCTTTTTTTTACAACCTATCGAAATGCGCCGTGAAATGCCTTAAAAATTGGGGCTCTTTTGTGATTTTTAACCCTTTTACTTTTTTCCTGTTTTTGAGAATTTCGTCAAATACTTCTATCACATAATCAATATGCGATTGCGTATACACTCTTCTTGGAATTGCCAACCGAACTAATTCTTGAGGTGCGGGAATTAATTTTCCTGATTTATTATATTTTCCGAACATTACGCTGCCAATTTCTACGCAACGAATGCCACCTGTGGTATACAATTCGCAAACCAATGCCTGTCCGGGATATTCATGAACCGGAATTTGCGGGTATAATTTTTTTGCATCAATATATACAGCATGTCCGCCAATGGGATATAAAATCGGCACACCATTTTGTTTAATTCTATTACCTAAGTATGCTGTACTTTTAATGCGATAATTTAAATAATCATCGTCAAATACTTCTTTTAATCCGACAGCAATTGCTTCCATGTCGCGACCGCTCAAACCGCCGTAAGTGCTAAAACCTTCGGTAATGATGAGTAAACTCATACAGGCATCAGCTAATTTTTTATCTGCCAGCGCTAAAAATCCGCCCATATTTACCAGCGCATCTTTTTTTGCACTCATAATTGCACCATTAGCCATAGCAAACATTTCCTGTGCAATTTGTTTGTAACTGTGATTAGCATATGCTTTTTCGCGATGTTTAATAAAATAAGCATTTTCTGCAACGCGGCAACAATCGAGAATACATAACAATTTATTTTTTTTGCAGAGGTCAGAAACGGCTTTCATGTTTTCCATGCTCACGGGTTGTCCGCCACCACTATTATTGGTTACGGTAACAATTACCGCAGCAATATTTTTTCCGTGTTTTTTTATTAGCTGCTGCAATTTTGTAACATCTAAATTTCCTTTAAACGGATAATCGCTGGCAAAATCTTTTCCTTCTTTTACGGGAATATCGATTGCTGTTGCTCCGCTAAATTCAATATTTGCTCTTGTAGTATCAAAATGGGTATTGCTGATAAATATTTTGCCTTTGCCTCCTAAATAAGAATATAAAATACGTTCCGCTGCTCTTCCCTGATGTGTTGGAAGTATATGTTCGAAGCCTGTTAAATCGTTTACGGCCGCATAAAATCGTTCCCAGCTTGCAGCACCGGCATAACTTTCATCCGCCTGCATCATAGCAGCCCATTGATTTTGACTCATGGCAGATGTACCACTGTCGGTAAGCATATCAATAATTACCTGCGATGATTTTAACAGGAAGGGATTGTAATGTGCGTTTTTGATAAAATCTTTTCTCTCCGCAACCGAACTCATTTTAATGGGCTCAACGGTTTTAATGCGAAAAGGCTCAATAATCGTTTTAAATGCCATAACTTAAATTTCACACAAAGGTGATGGGAGATAGATTGGCATCAAATGATATAAATCATAGGAAATAGGAAAAGGAACGCTGATGACGCGGATGCTTCGCAACGCGGATAAGGGCGGATGCCTGCGGCGCTTATTTTAAATGGAACACGGATTTAATCTGTGTAAACCTGTTCAATCAGTTCAATCTGTGTTGCTTTTAAGAAATGTCAAATTAATATAAATTTGAATAAACAAGGAAAGTGTACAATCTAGCAAAAAAATAATCCGCGCAAATCCACCCACACATCATACCGAAAAAATAAATCCGCGTCATCCGCGTTCCTTTTAAGAAATGTCAATTTAATATGTATGTAAATAAATAACGAAACTGTACAATCTAACAAAAAATTAATCCGCGCAAATCCATCCATACATCATACGGAAAAAATAAATCCGCGTCATCCGCGTTCCTTTTAAGAAATGTCAAAATAATATGTATGTAAATAAATAACGAAATTGTACATTCTAGCAAAAAATTAATCCGCGCAAATCCATCCACACATCATACCGAAAAAATAAATCCGCGTCATCCGCGTTCTTTTAACCCTCCGCGAATAAATCCTTATAAATCTGTTCCATTTTTCCCGCTGCTTTTATCTCAATTTTATATTTCGCAATGTTGAGCGATTTCATATTGTGTTTAGAAATATAAATAGTATCAAACCCTAATTTTTCTGCTTCGGTAATTCGTTGTTCGATGCGACTAACACCGCGCAGTTCACCACTCAATCCAACTTCGGCAGCAAAACAAATATTTAATGGCATAGCAATATCGCTGATAGAAGATAATAATGCACAAGCAATACTTAAATCAATTGCAGGATCTTCAACGCGCAAACCACCGGCGATATTTAAAAAAACATCTTTATTGCCAAAAGCAAATCCTCCGCGTTTTTCTAAAACGGCGAGCAACATACTCATTCGTCGCAAATCGAAGCCTGTAGCGGTTCTTTGAGGATTGCCATAAACGGCAGGGCTTACCAATGCTTGCACTTCAATTAACATAGGTCGCATACCTTCCATGGTTGCTGCTATGGCAACACCACTTAACGGTTCTTCTTTTTCGGTAATTAATAATTCGCTCGGATTATTTACCTGTTGTAAACCATCGCCTTCCATTTTGTAAATACCAATTTCGCTTGTTGAACCAAAACGATTTTTGATTGTGCGCAAAATGCGATGTGTATAATTTCTGTCGCCTTCAAATTGTAATACACAATCGACCATGTGTTCTAAAATTTTTGGACCGGCGATATAACCTTCTTTATTAATATGACCGATAATAAAAACGGGTACATTACTTTCTTTTGCATAACGCATGAGCTGACCTGCACATTCTTTTATTTGTGCAATACTTCCGGCGGTAGAATCAACAAAATCGTAAACCAATGTTTGAATGGAGTCTATTATTACCAACTCCGGTCCAAGTTGTTTTATTTGCTTAAATAATTTCCCTATAGACACTTCGGTAGAAATATACAGATTGGTGTTTTTTCCTTTCAACCTGTCGGCGCGCATTTTAATTTGTTGCTCACTTTCTTCGCCGCTAACATACAACACCTTCAGTTTTTTGAGCTCTATAGCCAATTGCAGCATGAGTGTCGATTTACCGATTCCGGGCTCTCCACCAACCAAAACCAGGCTACCGGGCACAATGCCTCCACCGAGGGTTCGGTTTAACTCGAGGTCGCCTGTTTCGATTCGCTGGATATCGCCGGCGGCAATTTCGTCCAGTGCAAGTGGAAAATTGCCCTTTTTGTCCGGTTTATCGTCTTTCCACACTTCTTTATCATCGGGGCGTTCAATTACTTCCTCCGTAAAAGTGTTCCACTCGTTACAACTTGGGCATTTTCCTTGCCATTTACTAGATTCGAATCCGCAATTCCTACAAAAGAATGCTGTTTTTGCTTTTGCTGCCATGTATTTACCACACCAAATTTTAAGGCGTATCTTTGCCGCAAATTAAATCATTTTTTTGTGGATCGTGCAGAAGAGTTTAAACAAACGATAACCAATGGTTATAATTTCCAGGGTACATCTATCATTTTAGGTACAGCCATGCTCAACCATGAGCCGTTATTGCAAACGCATGTTAAAGTGCCTTTGCGCATGATGAATCGTCATGGATTGGTTGCAGGAGCTACGGGAACCGGCAAAACAAAAACCCTTCAAGGAATAGTGGAGCAACTCAGCGATAATGGTGTTGGTGTACTCATTATGGATATAAAAGGCGATGTTAGCGGCATGGCGATGGCGGGAACACCTAATCCGAAAATTGATGAACGCATGCAAAAAATCGGTAAAACCTGGGCTTCAAGAAGCTATCCGGTGGAATTGATGAGCATAAGTAACGAAAAAGGTGTTCGGTTGCGTGCAACAGTTTCAGAATTCGGCCCGGTATTGTTTGCTAAGATTTTGGAGCTGAATGATATTCAAGAAGGTGTGGTTTCTTTGGTTTTTAAGTATTGCGACGACAAGCAAATGCCATTGCTTGATTTAAAAGATTTCAGAAAAACACTCAACTATTTAACCAACGAAGGCAAAGCAGAAATTGAAGCTGAGTACGGAAAAATTAGCACAGCCAGCGCCGGAACCATCCTCCGCAAAATAATTGAAATTGAAGAGCAAGGGGCTGATATGTTTTTTGGGGAAAAAAGTTTTGAAGTAGAAGATTTATGTCGCATTAACGATAAGGGTCAAGCTTACATTAATATTTTACGATTAACCGATATTCAAAGTAAGCCGAAATTATTTTCAACATTCATGTTGTGTTTGCTTGCAGAAGTATATAACACATTTCCGGAAATTGGCGATAAAGAAGACCCGAAATTGGTAATTATTATTGATGAAGCACATTTAATTTTTAATGAAGCCAGTAAAAATTTATTAGAGCAAATTCAAACCATCGTAAAATTAATTCGCTCAAAAGGCGTTGGTATATTTTTCTGCACGCAGTTGCCTACCGATATTCCACCTGAAGTTTTATCGCAGCTTGGTTTAAAAGTGCAACATGCATTGCGCGCATTTACAGCAAACGATAGAAAAGCAATTAAGTTAACAGCAGAAAATTATCCGCTTACCGATTTTTATAAAACGGATGAATTGTTAACAAATCTTGGAATTGGTGAAGCAATTATTACGGCATTAAATGAAAAAGGCTCACCGGCTCCTTTAGCACATACTTTATTAGTAGCACCACAGTCGAGAATGGATGTGTTAAGTCCTGATGAAATGTCAACACTCTTGCAGCAATCATCATTATCGAGAAAATATAATGAAGATATTGATCGCGACAGTGCCTATGAAATGTTGAACAAGAAATTGGAAGCAAATGTAAAGGCAGCAGAAAAGGAAAAAGAATTGCAAGAAAAGGAAAAGCAAATTAAACAAGAAGAGCGCGAGCGAAAAGTAACACAGAAAAAAGAAAAACCGTTAATAGATAAAACTACGCAACATCAAATTACAAGAACAGTAATAAACGTGTTAGAACGTGGTATTTTAGGTTTACTTAAAAGACGTTAATAATATTTATAAATTAAAGTATAACTCATAAAATGAACAACCGTATGAAACAATTAACATTTGCAGGTATAGCAGTAATGCTGTTATTGTCAGCCTGTGTTCCGCAAAAACAATATGCCGACGCAATCAGCGAACGCGATAAATGTTTACAAGATACTGCTGTATTGAAAAGTCAGCTTCGTTCTAAAACTGCCGAAGTAAAAGACCTTTCAGCTCTAATTGCCGATATGGAATCCAGTATGTCGCTCATGCGCAAAGATTCTGTTGATGTTCATAGTCGCTACGACCAAATGGTTAAAGCCAATGAGCAATTGCGTCAAATTGAAGATATGTTGAATAACAGAATTAACCAGTTGTTAGCATTATCATCAACCGAAAATCAACAATTGCGTGAAGATTTACAGCGCAAATCTGATGAGTTATTATTGAAAGAAAAAGAATTAAATAACAAAGCACAAATATTAACAGATCAGCAAAAAAGTATCGAGACATTGAGTAAAGATTTGGAAGATCGTTCTAAGCGTGTGCAGGAGTTAGAAAACATTTTAAATGCACAACAACAAACAGTAATCGATTTGAAAAACTCTATTGATAAAGCATTATCCGGATTTAGCTCTAGCGATTTAACCGTGGAGCGCAAAAACGGTAAAGTATATGTGTCGCTTAGCGAGAAATTATTATTTGCATCCGGAAGTACAATAGTAGATCCAAAAGGAAAAGAAGCGTTGAAAAAAGTAGCAGAAGTATTAAAGTCGAATGGAGATATTACAGTTGAAATTGAAGGACATACTGATAATGTGCCAATGAAAAGTGCTGCTTTTCCAAAAGATAATTGGGACTTAAGTGTATTACGCGCAACAAGCATTGTTAAAATTCTTTCAATTGATAATGGTGTCGACGCTAAGCGTATCACTGCTGCAGGTCGTGGCGAATATTTCCCGGTTGCCGATAATGGAACTACCGATGGTAAAGCAAGAAATAGAAGAACAGAAATTATCTTGAGTCCAAACTTGGATGCATTGTATGATTTGTTGAATAAATAGTAAACGGAACAAGATAAAGTTAGTAATTAGGTAATGGCAGCAATTAAGAAAGAGAAAGATCAGATGTCCTTTATGGAACATCTTGAAGATTTGCGTTGGCATATTGTGCGGATAATTATTGTAATCTTTTTATTCAGTATTGCATTTTTAATTTATCCTGAGTTCATTTTTGATAAAATAATATTAGCGCCTAAAAACCCTGATTTTATTACTTATAAATGGTTTTGTGATATTGGTGAACGATTTAATATCGGAGGACTTTGTTACTCAACTTTAGATTACAAATTATTTTATCTTAATTTATCATCGCCTTTTCTTTTATATATCAAAATTGCCTTTATGGCAGGTGTCATCTTCGCTTTCCCTTATATACTTTGGGAAATTTGGCGATTTGTAAAACCGGCCTTACACGATAAAGAAAAATCAAATCTTGGCGGATTAATTCTTGTTGCCACATTATTATTTTATGTTGGCGCATTGTTCGGCTATTTTTTAATGGCACCGTTTTCTATCAATTTCTTGGCAACATTTACCTTGAGCGATCAAATTGAAAATCAGTTTACATTTGATTCTTATCTCGGTATTTTAACAGGTATGGTATTGTGGACCGGTATTATTTTCGAAATTCCTATGGTAGCTTATTTTCTCGCGAAATTAGGTTTGTTGGGAAGAGAATTTTTGGCAAAAAACAGAAAGTATGCATTTGTTGTTGCGCTTGTATTAGCGGCAATTATTACCCCTTCGGGAGATGTGTTCAGTTTATTCTTGGTAGCACTGCCACTGTGGTTGCTTTACGAAGTGAGTATTGTTGTTGTGATGGTTGTGGAGAAGAAGCGGTTGAAAAGTTTAGAATAATTCAGATAGTTACCATTCTGTCGCCCCTACAGGGCTTGGTATGCCGTATGATTCGCGTGTTACCAATCTGTCGCCCCTACAGGGCTGGAACCCAACTTCTGTCCGCGGTTTGGTCTCCCGACCAACCGCTTTCCGGATGATGAATCGGAGCCGTTAATGTTATATCCGTCTCAAATTGGGTCGCAGACCGCGACACGGACTGCGTTCCTATTACAATATGTGTAGCAGCGCATTTTTCGTGTCGTGTCAGTGCCCCGACTGATTTATCTTACCCCAAAATAGTAACTTTGTATCATGCAAACCAAAACCATCGCCATAGGCTGCGACCATGCGGGCTTTCCTTATAAGGAAGGAATTATTAATTACTTGAGTTCAAATGGATTCACAGTTAAGGATTTCGGAACCAATTCTTTAGACTCGGTTGATTATCCGGATTATGTGCATCCATTATCAAATAGTGTTGAATCGGGTGAGTCGGCAATGGGCATTTTGATTTGCGGAAGTGGAAATGGTGTTTGCCTCACTGCCAATAAGCATCAAGGAATTAGAGCAGCAATGGCATGGCGCGAAGATGTTGCAGCATTGGCACGTCAGCATAATAATGCCAATGTAATTTGCATTCCTGCCCGTTTCGTTTCATTGGAAGAAGCCGTAAATTTTGTGCATGTATTTTTACACACCGAATTTGAAGGTGGACGTCATGCAACGCGTGTTCAAAAAATTACAGATTTTAATTAATTATTGCTTATGAAATTTTTAGGATTATTATTTATTGCTCTTTTGACAACGAGTGCTGTATTTGCACAGACGGAAGATTTAGCGGTGAAATACGCAAATACAATTACTGCCGAAGAGTTGCGCAATCATTTAACAATTTTTGCAAGCGATTACTACGAAGGCAGAGAAACAGGCACGCGCGGACTCGCAAGAGCAGCCGACTATTTATCCAAACAATTTCAATTATCCGGAATTCCACCAATGAAAAAAATTGGTGGTTATTATCAAGATTATCCTTTGGTGGAATTTAAATGGGAAACATCTACTATTTCAACCGAAAAAGATTTATTCGGATTAATGCAAGACTTTTATGGATACGCATCTGCCAATACTTCGTTATCATTAAACGCAAATGATATTGTATTTATGGGTTATGGCATTGATGATTCATTATATAGCGATTATGCAAATGTTGATATAAAAGGAAAAATTGTTTTAGTAATGTCAGGCGAACCAATGATAAATGGCAAGTCTGTAATTACAGGAACTGATTCAGTAAGTGCATGGTCGAAAGATTGGAGGAAAAAGGCAAAAGCTGCCACTTCTAATGGAGCTGTATTATTGCTCACCATCGATCCAAATTTATCCGATATTTTAAATAATCCCCAGTGGCGAAATTTTCTTGAAGGCAGCATGATAAGATTGCAATCGGAATACAAGCAACCTGAATATGCAAATAACTTATTTATTTCGCAACACATGGCAGAAAAGCTGTTGGGGAAAAAGAAAAAATTCATGCAAAAATCGCTCGATAAAATTGCAGCAACAGGCAAGCCTTCCAATTTTTTAGTAAAAAATACAATTATCGTTAATTTGGTAAAATCAGAAAGTACCATTTTTGCAGATAACGTTTTGGCCTATGTTGAAGGAACAGATTTAAAAGATGAATTAGTAGTGGTTTCAGCACATTATGATCATCTTGGCATAGAGGATACAGTTGTTTATAATGGTGCTGATGATGATGGTTCAGGAACGGTAGGCTTATTAGAAATTGCTGAAGCAATGGCTTTGTCGAAAAAGAATGGCGACGGCCCAAGACGCAGTGTATTGTTTATTGCATTTTCAGGTGAAGAAAAAGGACTTTTAGGCTCAAAAGCATATACAGAAAATCCGGTTTTTCCTTTCGAAAATACTGTCGCTGATTTAAATATTGATATGATTGGGAGGGTAGATGAAGAACATACTTTGCAACCCAACTATGTTTATATAATTGGCAGTAATTTTTTAAGCACAACTTTGCATAGCATTAATGAAGCGGCAGCAAAAAATTATACGAATTTAGCATTGGATTATAAATATAATTCTACAACTGACCCTAATAGATATTACTATAGAAGTGATCATTACAATTTCGCGAAAAACAATGTTCCCGTTATATTTTATTTTAATGGAACACATGCCGATTACCACCAACCAACCGATGATGTAGAGAAAATAAATTTCGATGTTTACGAAGAACGCTGTCGGTTAGTGTTCCATACTTTATGGATTTTAACTAATCAGGATGCCCGAATTAAAGTAGATGTTGCTCAGGAAGATTAATTAATTTATAGTTTGAAAACCAACTGAATGCCAAGAATTCCGCTTACATTAATTGCTTTGTTTTTATGGTGTTATGTTTACGGTCAAACCGTTTATACAGTTGAAACTATACCAAATCCTAAGCTTAACAACAATGGTTATGTCAGCAATCCGGATAGTATTTTGTCTGCGAAAATAGTTGATAGTTTAAATACAATTTTGGGCACAATTGAAGACTCAACAACCGTTCAAGTAGCTATTGCAGTTGTAAATTCTATTGGCAATGCCGATTCGTATGCATTTCGCATTGCTTTAGCTAATTATTGGGGCGTTGGTCAAGCCGATAAGGATAATGGATTATTATTCCTGATTGTTGTAGATAAAAAGCGCATCGAATTAGCGGTAGGATATGGTTTAGAAACTGTATTTCCGGATAGCCTTTGTCTGAAAATAATAATGGAGCATATGGTGCCGCTGGCAAAAGATAAAATGTATGGCGAATGTTTAGTGGCCGGTGTTCAGCAAATTCAATTATACTTGAAAGAAGAATAAATTTTGACAATGAAAAATATTTTTTTTGCTTGCTTGTTTTTTATTGGGTCGGGTAATTTATTTGCTCAAACTGCGTATACAGTAGAAACAATTCCGGATCCAAAAAACAATGGAGGTGGATACGTCAGCAATCCCGATAATGTGATAGATGTTTCAACTGTGGAAACTATTAATGCAGTATTGCGTGCACTGGAAGACTCAACTACAATTCAAGTTGCCGTTGTTGTTGTAAATTCGATTGGAGATGAAGTGCCTGCGCAATTTCGAACCGAATTATTCAGGTATTGGGGTGTCGGACAAAAAGATAATGATAACGGATTGTTGATATTGTTAGTAATGGATCAACGAAGAATGGAATTTGAAGTAGGTTATGGATTGGAAGGAATATTAACAGATATCATGTGCGTGCGCATTCAGCAAACACACATGGTTCCTTTAGCTAAGGAAGGAAAATATAGCGATGCTGTTCTGGCCGGTGTTTTGCAAATAAATAAAGTGTTGGTTGATCCGCAATATCGAGATGAAGTTTACGCAGATAGTCTAAGTAATTCAGGACCAATTGCATGGTGGAAAGATACGGTTGCAACGCAGGCTATTTGGATTTTTGCAGGTGTTTATGGATTAATAGCATTTGCAGTATTTAGAGGAAGAAAGACGGCTGTTACAAAGGCACCGTCGTATGTAAAAAACAATTTTTCGGATGCATATGCAAATACTAAATTCGCCATTTTAAATCTCGCGGCTCCTGCAACTTTCATTGCATGGCAAGAAATTGCGGGAAATTTGCGCATATTCGAATTTGCTGCTTTTATTTATGGTCTGATATTAGTTTTGTTATTGGAAAAAAGATTTCGCGTTAATAGATACATTTTGAAAGAAGCCAAGAATTTGGAACCTCAAGTAACTTATAATCTTTTTGCAAAATCGCATAGCAATGGTTGGACTGCGGCAAATATATTTTTCCCGTTGCCATTTATTTTTTATTCTTTATTTAACAAATCAAGAATGAACGCACTCCGCAATACTGCTCCATTGGCCGACAACGGCGTGGCAATGGTAAAAATGAGTGAAAAAGATGACGATGGGTTTCTAAAGGCATTTCAATTAACGGAAGAGCAATTGCGTTCGGTTGATTACGATGTTTGGATTCACGAACCAACCAAACAGGTAAAATTATATCGATTTCAAAATTTTTTTAGTAAATACAAGGACTGTCCAAACTGTGCAGCTGTTGCCTACTTAATGACAAAAAATGAAACACTAGTTTCACCTACTTACGATTCAAGAGGAACCGGACAAAAAACCTATACTTGTAAAGCCTGTAACCATATAAATAAATCAACTTATACAATTGCAAAACGAACGCGCTCGAGTTCGTCGGGGTCGAGTGGAAGTGGCGGCGGAGGTAGTTCTTGGGGCGGTGGTAGTTCAGGCGGTGGCGGTGGTGGCAGCAGCTGGTAATTTTGCTTTTATTGATTTTAGCTTATTGCTTTATAACGCAAAATTTGCAATAACTTTAAATTATAAATAAAATTTGATATTGTTTTTTGCTTACATTTACAGAATGAATTCTTTTGTATGGATAAGCGAAAACAGCGTGCCACTAAGACAAATTTATTGCAATCAATCCAACGAGCTTATCAAATAGCGTTGGGTAGTAAGCAAAATAATATCCCGCTAAACGAATACAACCAAATTTTATTAAGCAGACGAAAGTTTCTGCAAAATACCGGAAAAGCGTCAATTTTAACTGTTGCTGCGGGGTCTTCATTTCTTGCTGCTTGCACAACTAAAACAAAACCTGTAATAGTAATTGTTGGAGCCGGTATTGCCGGTTTAAATGCGGCTTATACATTAAAGCGAGCCGGATTATTTGCTGATATTTATGAAGCATCAGACAGAACGGGCGGTCGCATATTTACTGCAAAAGATATCATGGGTAAAGGTTTAACCACCGAAATGGGTGGTGAATTTATTGACTCTACACATGAAGATTTATTTAAACTTATAGATACTTTTGATTTACCTTTATTAGATACAGATGTTGAATCAGAAAAGAAATTAAATCATGCTACCTATTTTTTTAATAATAGGTTACTAACAGATGCTGATATTTTGGAAATGTTTTATCCTTATACAACGCAGTTAGCAGCCGATATTGATACAATAAGCGATGTAATTTCATATAAGGAATTTAGCGAAGCCGATAAAAAATTTGATAACATGTCTATCGCCGAATACCTAACATCTATAGGTGTTTCCGGCGATTTGTATAGTTTGCTCGACGTGGCATATACAACAGAGTATGGCGGCAATATTGCCGAACAATCTGCAATTAATTTTTTAATGTTGATGGATCCTGGCATGTCTGATACATTTAATTATTCAGGATACAGCGATGAACGCTATAAGATTAAAGGTGGCAATCAAACCATTACCGATGAGTTGTCAAAGCGCCTGTCTAAACAGATTTATTTTGCCCATCGACTAGAAGCTATTTATCGAAGTGATGAAAATAGTAAAACAGTGTTGAATTTTCAAACAGAAAGCGGTCCTAAAGAAGTAATTGCCGATTTTGTTATTTTAACCTTACCATTTACAATTTTGAAAGATGTAAAAATGCAATGTGGTTTCTCCGATTTGAAAATCAGAGCTATTAACGAATTAGGATATGGCAGAAATGCAAAGTTTTTTACCGGATTTTCGAAACCGCTTTGGCGCGAACTTGGGTTTACCGGCTTCTCTTTTACAGATACTATTTTCCAAAATGGGTGGGATAACAGTCAGCTCCAAATTGGAGATGGTGCCGGTTACACAATTTTTACGGGTGGCAATGCCAGTGATCAACTCGCCAATTTCAGCGATTTTGAAATTGCAGCTCAACTAATGCCTGTACTTGAAAATCTTTTCCCCGGCATTACCCCGTTGCAAACACAGAAATTTGCTCGCTACCAATGGGCAAGCAGTCCTTTCGCCAAGGCAAGTTATGCATGCTTTAAACCCGGGCAATACACAACCCTTGAAGGAGCCCAGCGGGAGCCTTCAGGTAACATTTATTTTGCCGGCGAGCATTGCAGTTTCGAATTTCAGGGATTTATGAACGGAGCTGCGCAAACCGGTAGAGAAGCCGCAGAAGCAATAATACAGGCAATTGGATAAATTTGCCTCACTTTATGCTTAAAATTGTCACGGAATTGGTGCTATGGCACTATTCTTGATTTCAAACTCAAAAAACAGCAATATGAAATATTTCGCCACACTCGGTTTTGCAGGTATGTTATTTTTAAGTTCTTGCACTTCATACTTAACGCCATATACATCTACCACCCAAACAAAAACTAACTTTGGAGAGGAACAATTGAAAAAAGTTCAATTTTATTTGGAAGGTGATATTACCCTTTACCGCGATGTGTCAAACAGTGAAACCGAAATTACTTCCGGTGAAATTAAAATGGTTGACGGCAAAAAGGTAGAGCAAATAGTAATTAAATCCGGCACACCCGGTGTTATTGTAACTGCCGAAAATAGAGATACCTTTTTAGTGAGTTTCGATGCAGATGGCAGCTTCCTGCGATTTGGCGTTAATACCGATTATGCCGGAAAATACACCATGATGGCAAAAAAATGGGAAGGAAGAATAGGCATAGTTGATTATGCAGGTAAGGAATATAAATCTACTCCCGAAAGTATTTATGCTTATTTATCTGTAAACATGGAGAAAATTAATAATACGACTGTTAATAGCAAAGAGGCAGGGGGGAGAACGATTGAGTAAATTTCGGCACTAAATCTTACTCTTATTGCTATATTTTAATGTTGACTAGGATTTCGCCTAGTTTGATTAACAAGTCAGGATGTAATTTTTTATAGCATCCATATTTCGGCTTATTCATTAAGTTTTGGAGCATATTTTCATGTGGTCCAATTTTTTCCTAACTTTATTCCATGTCAACTAAAAAATATTCCCTCCCTGACGAAGTGGTTACTTTTACCGATAATTTTAAGGAGTTTGATAGCCGCTATCAAATAAGTATAGAACAGCGAAATTTGATGCCTGAACTACTTGCAGACATTGATTTTGAAGATGTGATTGCGGCAATAAATACCCTCGAACAATTGTTTCAAGATTACCCTGAAAATGTTTTATACAAAAGCATGTTAGCGTTAAATTACTTAAGTAATAAAAATTATAACAAAGCATTCCAATTAGCATCTGAAATATTAGCGGTATATCCTGATTTTTTGGATGCTAAACGATGCTTGGCAGGTTATTATAATGCGCATGGTGACACCGAAAAAACTTTCGAATTATTTGGAAAATTTTCAGGATGTATGCTGCTGTTTCCCGATAGAAAAAGTATTACTTATTCAGAATATTATGCCTATATATCCGCAGCTGTTGAATATTCAATTGCCATAAATGATGAATTTGGTGCGCAGGTATTTTTGGATAATTTACTTGAAATACCCCAACTGGAATTCTTGTCGTTCCAGTTGCAAGAGCAAATAGATGCCACTTTTGAACCTTCATTCCCGCCACCTCTTTTTGAAGTAACAACTACAGCACCGGTTCCTGTTACAATTAAATCTACGCCACCCAATTTTCAGCATGCTGAAACACAACAATTTTATACGTTAGGACTGGAAATGGAGAATAGGAAGATTCGAGAATTGCTATCATTGCCTCGGGAATCATTTGCGGCTGATTTACAACTCATGCTCAGCGATTTATTGGAACGATTTAGCTACTTGAGTAATTCATCTTCCCCAAACAATCGGTTTATGATGTACCATGCAATGGCTTTTCTTGCAGCCATTGAAGCAGAAGATAAAGTGCCATTTTTATTAAACTTTTTGAAAAATAACACAGCATTTATAAACTATTGGACTTACCCGGGCGAGTCGCTAGAGTTGTTGCCGGTTTTTACTGTGTTGGGTAAAAATAAAATCGAACAATACGAAAAGTTTTTATTTGAACCCGGTATTGATAGTGAAGTTAAAACAATGATTGTTAGTGCCTTGTTCCAAATAGCGCAGCAGTATCCATATAAATATACGGAATTGCTTGGTGCTTATAATCGCATATTCGTTAAACTAAATAGTAATTTTGATATAACCAATGTGTTTGACGACGATTTACTTTTAACAATGTGTGAAGACGCTTTAGAACTCGACAATGAAAATCTTGCACTTGAAGTAAAATTGTTTTTTTATAATAAGCAGTTTAATGGTATTTTTCCTTGCACATTTGAAGATATGCTCACAGATGCAATTGAAGAGTCTAGACGTGATAATAAATTAGAACTAAAAAACATCTATCAATTTTATACTCAAGCGGCCGAACTTGCATTCGATGATGAAATATTTGAATCACTTTTAGATGTTTCACCTGATGATGAAATGGAAGAGATTAACTCAGAAGACAGTCTCTTTACTAACATCGGACGCAACGCATTATGCCCCTGCGGCAGTGGGAAAAAATTTAAAAGGTGCCATGGTGGGTTGCCGGAAATTGGGAGTAATTGAGGTGGAAGGCGAATTAAGTGGGAGGATGTAACTTAGGTAGGGTCTAGAATTCTGCTATATTGAATGTTTTAAATTCTGTGTTTGAACACGCTATAGAAATTAGTCCAGTTTGTTAACCACGGTTATTTTTTTGAATCACCTTTTTTCGCATACTAATAATGCTTACTTCTCAATAAGGTGATTTCGATAGCCGATAATTTTATAGACTTTAGTTAACGATATGGAATAAGTTAGGTGCAATGTCATTTATTGACTACGCTCGTGATTTGAATATCATCGGCTTTGCTAAAATTGAAATACCACAATTCCCAAAGGAATTATAAGAATGACAATTATTATTAATCCTATCGAAAATATTTTATCACTTGTTTTCACATGACGATTTTCTGCAAAAAGTCTGTCATCAATTTCGCTAGAACCATTAACCCACAATATGTAATCTCTGTTATGTAATTTAATACTTATTTGCCTGAAAATGCGGTCGAATGTATAATACACAAATGGAATACATAAGCAAAAGAAAAAAAATGGCATATCCGAATCAGGTTTGTAATTAATTTGAATTCCAATAATTCCGATAATACTAAGGCATATACATATTAACCATCTCAATTTAGGATTAGCGGTATTGCTAATCCTTGTATACATTAAGTAAAAACTTATTCCAAATGCCAAACCAATGCTAAGTAAGATGATGTCCATTTTAATTTGTTTTGGCCGTTATAAAAATAAATACCCGCACTCACATAAACTTCACCTCCGGATAAAACGCATACCACCCAAACCAATAGGCAATAAACCCGTTCATAGGTGTTAATCGCTCCCCTTTTTTATCGCCTTCAATGCAATAGCCGAATGCATCGTAAATATTGTTTTGCTCATCGCGAAATAAGCCGGGTAATTTGTTGGTTGCCGGAAAATATTTTGCTTTGGATGGATTTTCAAATGCCGTTATAAAATTATCGCGTTCACTGCCAACAACTATTATTTCTTTTTCGAAAACATTATCGGCAATGATGCGCACGCCACCTTTAAAATTTGTGAAACGATAGCATTTAGCTTTGTCTTTTTGTATTACGCCAAATAATCTTTCTTTTGGATGTAACGTATCATTTTCAAAAGCAACATCGAAATAAATTTCTTTGTTCTGCATATAATCACCATAAGGATATTCCGAATAATCGCGTTGCATTCCGGTTTCGGTGCTTACTACTTTGCTTTCAGGAAATAATTTTTTCCAGGTTATCCAACTCGTTTCTATGGTTTGAAATGTTTCGGCATAATTATTTGCTAATTCACCATTAACACATAATTGTTTCATTTGACTCCATGCTGAACGCGTGGTGCGGTCGTAGGGAATTACATTACTGTTATACAGCATTCCCGAAACACCAAAGTCGGTAAGCTTTCCATTTATTTTCCTGTTCCATGCCATACCGGAACCGGTGAGGGGACAATAATTAATGGCAAATTGTTTTCCGTTTATGGCATCATTAACTATTTCATGCCAATTTAAAATATTGTGTGGATAGCAATGCACTTCATCGCCAATTTTAACACCAATAACTAAATCTTCATCACTAATAAATGCATCGGCTGCAGCAACAGAAATAAATTTTGGTTCATCAATAGAACGAATGCAATCTAATCGGTCGCAACCCGATTCAACACTTTCTAAATCGATTAACCATCTATCGTAAACTTTTTTTTCGGCAACTGCTTCCGGTTGTTCTTGGTTATTTTCAGTGTTTTTACAACCGGAAATTATAATCAATCCAATCACTGCAAGAACAGAAATAAATTCTGCTGTCGATTTTTTATGATAATTTCGCGTTCTCATTCTATTGCAAATTTAATTCGACTTTTTTATGAATACTACTATAAATAGCCTAAATCATATTATTCGCCATCGCCGTTCCATAAAGCCTGAACGCTATACAGGTGTTGCCGTTAGCGATGAAATTGTGCACGAAATGCTTGAAAATGCTCGTTGGGCGCCAACACATGCACTAACTGAGCCTTGGCGCTTTTTCGTTTTTACAGGCGATGGGCTGCAAAAATTCGCCCATTTTCAATCTGAATTGTACAAAACTATTACGCCTTCAGAACAGTTCAATGAAAACAAATACAACGGATTACGCAACACACCATTAAAAGCATCCCATATCATTTTGATAGGCATGAGTCGCCAAGAAACCCAAAAATTGCCTGTAATGGAGGAAATTGCTGCGGTATCATGTGCAGTTCAAAATATGATGCTGACTGCCACAGCGCATGGTATTGGTTCCTATTGGAGCACAAGTGGCGTAGTATTTAAACCCGAAATGAAAACATTTTTGGGTTTAGGAGAAAACGATCAGTGCATGGGAATGTTGTACATTGGCAATTATAATGGCGAAGTAATTGATTCCACCAGAAAGCCGATTGCTGAAAAATCGAGTTGGATTGCATCCAATTAATTTATTGCAATTGCCAAAGTAGTCATGTTTTTCAGGCTGATACTTTCGCCCGGTATGTAAAAGATTTATTACCTAAAATTATAATTTGAAGTGTTAAACCTACGTTTACAAGCCTATTGTGAACATCAATGGGCGCAGAAAAGCGAATTATTTGCTTAATTTTACCCCTTATTCAGGAAATCTAAACTGATATCAAATCTAAGATGAAAAAAATACTAACATTTATAGGGGTTCTGGCATTAGCAGGCTCCATGTTTGCACAAACTGATTCAACTGCTGCGGCCAACCAAGTAGATTTTGAAGATGATGATCCATCTCGCGACCGCATAATTATGAATGTGCATTGGGATGGCTGGTTAGGTGCTCCTGATTCTTTAAACGTGAAAGGGCTTTCAAGTGGAATGGGATTTCATTTCTTTTATGATATTCCATTAGGTAGCGACAATGTTAGTTTTGCCATAGGCGCCGGTTTTAACTGGTCTAACTATTATAACAATTCTTATTTTGGATATGACACGGCTCAAAACACAATCCCATATCAGTACGATGATACCGTTCAGGTTTCAAAAAATAAATTGGTAATTAATTACGTGGAAGTGCCTTTAGAATTTCGCTTCCGCACCGACGAGAAAAATGGCAACCGTTTTAAAGCTGCCATCGGTTTTAAAGCAGGTTATGTAATTAGTAATCACACTAAATATGTTGGCGACGATTATATTTCCGGTTCAGGCGATGAAATTAAATACAAGCAATATCGTATTAAAAACATGACTAACTTACAGTATGGTCCAACAATACGTTTAGGGTATTCAAAAATAAATATCGAAGCATATTATGGCTTGGCACCAATATTTATTGATGGGGAAGGTCCAAGCGGAAACCCAATAACAGTGGGTATTTCATTTAATCCATTCTGATTATTGCAAAGATGTTAACAGAGTCCCTCCGCATGTAAACGGGGGGATTTTTATTTTTATAGTAACAACAAGTGAAAGAACTAGACCAATTAACTGCCGAACAATTTTTTCAAGGCATTCGCTCCGGTGATCGCGTGCTGATGGCACGTGCAATTACTTTGCTCGAAAGCGCTGCTGCTGCACATAGAAACAAAGCATTGGAAATATTGGAAAAATGTTTGCCATTTTCCGGCAATGCATTGCGCATTGGAATTACCGGTGCTCCCGGCGTTGGAAAAAGTTCTTTTATTGAAACATTAGGTAACCATATAGTTGATGAAAATAAACAACTGGCTGTATTAGCCGTCGACCCAAGCAGCAAAAAATCGAAGGGAAGTATCTTGGGCGATAAAACGCGGATGCAGGAGCTATCTAAAAGGTCGTCGGTTTTTATCAGGCCTACTGCATCAGGTGAACATTATGGTGGTATTGCAGCCGCTACGCGAGAAACTATCGTGTTGCTGGAGGCAGCGGGATTTGATACCATATTGGTTGAAACTGTTGGGGTTGGACAAAGTGAAACTGCAGTTCATGATATTACCGATGTGTTTGTGCTGCTTTTAATAGCCGGTGCCGGCGACGAACTGCAAGGTATTAAACGGGGCATAATGGAGATGGCCGATATCATTGCCATTAATAAGGCAGATGGCGATAATACTGAGCGTGCTCAAATAGCTTTGGGTGATGTTCGCCGTGCATTGCATTTATTTCAACTAAAAGATTCGGGGTGGAATACCACTGTTGAAACATGTTCCGCTCTAACTGCAAAAGGAATTCCGGAAATGTGGCAAAGTATTAAAAAATACCACCAACACGTTGTAGAAAATGGCTATTTTCAACGCAATCGCAAGCAACAATATATGCAGTGGTTTAACGAATATCTTAACATTTCACTCATCAACCACTTTAATCAAAATGATGAATTTAAAGCTGCATTTCAACACTACAGCTCAAAAGTAGAACAAGCTGAAATGCTTCCTCCTGTTGCTGTTCAAGCATTATTAAGCAAAGTATTCACGCGTTAATTGAATTAAATTTCCTTTCTTGTATTGACCAAAGTCACCATTTCCTTTGACTCAGGTCATACTTTTTATTTTGTGTATAGGGACATCTTTACAACACAAAATCACATGACTATGAACTTAAATCCAAATTTAAATTTTAACGAAATTATTATCAGATATGCGATATTAATTGTCATCGGAATTATGGCAGGCGTTTTTCAAAACTTCTTCTTAATTATTCCGGCAATGGCAGTTTTCTTAACAGCAGTGTTAGGATGGTGCCCAATTAAAGCATTCATGAGCAACAATCACACTGTTGCACATTAACGATTGTTTTGCAACACAAGAGCACTTTGCACTTAAATGCAAATGTGACTTACGGTTGTCTTTTCTTTGAGTATGCCTGAAAAAAATGGTCTGTCTTCCGACAGGCCATTTTATTTTGTACAAAATTCCCGTAATTTGTCTGCAATATGGACATCTCATACATTTTAAACATTTTGGGTGAAGAGCGCGAAAACTATTACAATGCTGTAGCACCGCCAATTATTCAAACCAGCAATTTTGCATTTAAAACCGTTGCCGATTTTCGCGAAGCAACTAAAGATGAATTGCACGCACATTTATATACACGTGGTAACAACCCAACAACTGAAATTGTAAGAAAAAAGATTGCTGCTTTAGAAGGAACCGACGATTGTCTTATTTTTTCAAGCGGTGCTGCAGCTATTGCCGCGGCTATATTTCATAGTGTTAAATCGGGCGACCATGTAATTTGTGTAGAAAGTCCTTATAGCTGGACTTATTACATGCTTACACAAGTTTTTCCAAAATACGGGGTTACCACAACTTTTGTTGACGGAAAGCACTTGGCAAATTTTGAAAATGCAATTCAAGAAAACACCAGATTAATATTTTTGGAAAGTCCGAACACATTTTGGTTCGATTTGCAGGATTTAGAAGCGGTATGTAATTTGGCTAAATCGAAAAATATTGTGACCGCAATCGATAACAGTTATTGCACGCCATTATATCAACAAGCGCATAAATTAGGGGTTGATTTAGTTATACATACCGCAACAAAATATCTCGCAGGGCATAGTGATGTTGTATCCGGTGTAATTTGCGCAAATCAGGAACATATTAATGCCATTTTTAAAACTGAGTTTATGGCAATCGGTGCAATTCCTTCACCCAATGATGCTTGGTTATTATTGCGTGGTATGCGCACACTTCCTATGCGGTTGGAGAAAAGTGTGTCTAACGCTGAAAAATTAATTGCGTGGATGGAACATCATCCTAAAGTGGAAAAAATAATTTATCCATTTCATCATAGTCACCCACAATTTGAATTAGCCAAAAAACAAATGAAACGAGGCGGAGGATTATTTGCTGTTTTATTAAAAACAAATAGTAAAGATGCTATAGAAGCATTTTGTAATAAGTTGCAGCGATTTTTGCTGGCCGTTTCTTGGGGAGGATATGAATCGCTGGTATTTCCGGCTTGTATAAAAGAAGGAAATGATTATCCGGTAAATTTTGTGCGCTTTTATGCAGGATTAGAAGAAGTTGAAGTATTAATTGCAGATATTGATCAAGCCTTATCGGAAATTTGAAAGATGCTCGATTTGCTAAACAACTGAAAATATAATAATGTAAAAAATGTAGCAAACACGAGGCTTAGCGAACCCATTTGCAACATAGCATTATTGTCGTTCAACAATTGTAAAAATTCTTGTGTGAGGGTTGATGGGTTAGTAATTATTTCCCAGCTGTTCCACCTTTCGTATCTACCCAAATAAATACCTATTCCACAGCTGAAAAAGGCTATAAATATAACAGCTGCATTTACCCATTTGCTTTTGTTGACAAGTAATTTGCGATGCAGTTTTCTAAATGCAAAAAATGTGAGCATCATACCGGTGTATGCAAAAGAAAGTAACATGATTAAATCGTACCACATGGGTACTGAATTAAATTCATGTAAGTGAAATATATCGGTTAGCATATATGGTGCATTAGGGAAAAATATAAACCACAAAAAAAACAAACAGCCAATTTGAAAGCGATTATTTTTGGTGTCAAGTTTTACGATGCGCAATACTAATAAATAGGGTATCCAGGCGAGGAATAAATTAATACCCATAAATCGATATTCAAAACTATCGGTATAAAGCATACGCACAATTAATAGCAAAAAACAAAAGGAGCTGAATAATAACAATTGTTTCTTTTCGCTGCCCGCATACGGAGAATTTAAATGAACAATTTTCATATTAAAATATTTTTGGGATAAATATGATACTACCAATTATAACAGCAATGCCTGCGCAAAGTAGAACTGCGCCTGCAGCTAGGTCTTTCACCAATCCTATTTGTTTATGTTGCTCGGGATGCACTACATCACAAAGTTTTTCTAAAGCCGTATTAAATGCTTCGGCACCAATAACAAGTGCAATAGCAATGCATATCAGCATCCAATCGGTTGATGAAATATGTAGAATAAAACCTGCAGCAATTACAACTATTGTAATAAGTAAATGCACTTGAGCATGCCGTTCGGTTTTAAATAAATAAATTAATCCCCGAAAGGCATCACCAAAACTTTTTGCTTCCTTTTTTAACATCTGACTATTTGGTTTTATTTTTTGGAGATGTAGTACTTTTGAATTCATAATAACCAATAATGCCTAAATGATTGCTGGTTGTTCCACCTTGGGTGTTAAATTTTTCGCAGGTTATTGATGAGGAGTGAAAAATATAATCAATCGGAATTTGTAAAGGTGATTGTGCCGGATATGTTGCCGATAAATCTTTACGACTATCTTTTAATTTGGTGGTATTTAATAATGATGTTACTTGTTCGCTCCAAGGAACGGCATTCATATCTCCCATAACTATTAGCGGACCTGTTATTTTATTTGCTTCGTCGGCAATAAATTTAAATTGTTTTACCTGAGCTTGAAAGTCTTTATCGTTTGTGGGTGTGCTGGTTGTTGCTGCAATAAAGTGCAGTGTATCAGCATTAATAATTATTATTCCGGTTAACAATGGAAAATCGTGCGAAGCAATAACAGCTTTAGATTCAATTGGATATTTGGAGTAAACTGCCATGCCGAACCCGGTATAACTTAATTCACTTAATGCATAGGGATATTTTTGGCGCATTATAGGGTCAACTATTGCAAATGAATTTTCTTTTAATTCTTGCATTGATACAATATCGGCATCCGATGCCAATGCAGCATCGGCAACAGAAGCTATTTTTTTATTATTTTCTTTTACATTAAAATGTAAAACTGAGAAATCGCTAATAACAGTTTCATTTTTTTCTGCTTTTTTGGTTGATGGCAACTCACCGGCTGTTTTAAAATATGGCCAAATACCGGGAGCTAAAATAAGCAGGGCAATTGCACCGGCCGATGCCAAAGCATAATTATTGCGCAAAAAGAAAAATGTGACAAATACCACTAAAAAAACGGCGTAGGGAATGCGCAAGCTGTCGGCAGCGGAAACAATCCAACCCGGCTCAATTACTAAAATTGTGCTGAAAATGATAATTAGTGCAGCAATTATTGCTCTAAACGTAAACATTTCTACCCAGCGCCAAAACAATTGGAAACCTGCTTTTATTTGCCCTAACAATTTCATAAGTGTAAAGATAAAAAAGAACTTTGAATTACAAAGTAAAATTAAGAAACATTAACTATTGCCTTTTAGTAATTTTTCCAAAGCATTGAGATGTAAGCGGAATGCCTGCTTGCCTGAAGTGGTTACGTTATAGGTGGTACGTGGCTTTTTGCCTACAAATTCCTTTTTCACAGCAATGTATTCAGCCTTTTCGAGCGCTGAAATATGGCTCGCAAGATTACCATCGGTTAGATTGAGCAAGGTTTTTAACGTATTAAAATCTACCCATTCGTTTACCATCAGTACACTCATGATACCTAATCGAACACGATTGTCGAACTCCTTATTTAGACCTGCTATGATATCTTTCATGGTTTATCGTTCGTATCTGAAATACATTACAGCGCCATAAATAATATGAAGAATACCGAAGCCGAAAGCCCAGAACAGGATGATATATCCCGGAATTATCATGGCAATTAGCCCTAAAATGATTTCACAAATTCCCAAATACCGAACTTCGCCTAATGTGTATTTACTGGCATTTAAAAGTGCCAAACCATAAAATAAAAGTGTTGCCGGTGCAATTAGAAGATAAATGTTATAATAATATAGGATGAGGCAAAAAATGGCGCCTGTTGCAAGTGGAATTAGTAAATTTATAAGCGTTAGTTCGGCAGCTTTATTCCAAATCGGTAACCCTTGAATGCGCGCTTTCCGCACAGCAAAATAGGTTGAAAAGGTTAATGCTAAAACCAACACCACAGCGGCATCTAAAAGGAAAAACAGTACATCTGCCAAATTAACAGAAGCAATTCTATTTATTTGGCCTTCAGCTAACTGAATATTAGTATTAATGTACCATCCGGCAACAAAAGCACCAACTAGTGCAACAACTCCGGCGCTTATTCCCGACAAACCGCTTAAGGAAATAAATCGAGACGATTTCTCCATCATAGAGCGAATCTCTTTGATGTCTTCCAGGTAATGCTGATTTGGTTTTTCTTCCATATTAAAGCGCTTTGTGAAACAAAGCTAATAGAAAGATGTTACAAAATGGATATTTCCTTTAATTTTGAACAATATATGAAAAGTTTTGCCCCAATAAAATACTTCATGTTGCTTTTCCTCGGCTTTTGCTTCTGCACAAAAACAAATGCTCAACTGCAATGTGAAAATGATACTTCTTATTTGAGGTCGCTAATTGACTTGAAATACAGCACCTATCTTGGTTATCAGGGCGGCCTTTATCCTGATGGCGAGAACATAATGCCTCCCGCACACTTTTCAGCGGGCATGAATATCAGCAGGCAGGTTGTTCCGTTAAATGAATTTGGAGCACTCGATGTAGAAAATGGTAAAGCCGGATTTATTTGTCTCGGCGCATCAACTGCAGGCAACGCTTTTAACCATTTTAAATCAAAAGCCGAGGCGGATGAAGCAATTAACCCTTGTCTCAAATTTGCAAACTGTGCAGTAGGTGCTAAAGGTCTTGAAATTATGATTGATACCATTGTTAATAATTGGTATTGGGAAGATGAAATTATGCCCGATGTTATTGGAGCAGATTTAACAAGATATCAAGTGCAAATAGTTTGGCTAATGGTAACATCACGTATTGATACTGTTTTACTATGGCCATATCAGCCACGGTCTGTGGCCGAGAAGTACGAAGCGTTAATGCCCATTTTACTCGCCAAATTTCCAAATTTGAAACAGGTGTTTTTAAGCGGCTTTAATTACGGCGGTTATGCCGACCCTACAAAAGAGTTTTATGACATGATTTATGAACCCTCATCATATTGGAATAACTGGTCGGTAAAGTTTTTGATTGAAGACCAATTAGCCGGTGATCCGGGATTGATATATTCGGGACCTGACCGAAATTCGCCTTGGTTAGCTTGGGGCCCGCACCTTTGGGCAGATGGCATGCGACCTAACGTTGTAGATGGTTTGCGGTGGAATTGCGCCGTTGATTACAAGCCGGATGGTGGAGGATACCACATGTCGAATGAAGGCAAAGACAAAGAAGGAAAAATTATTTACGATTATTTCAAAAATTCGTTGATTGCAGCCGATTGGTTTAACTATGCACCTCGATGGACATCTTGCGACCCGGCCTTTAAATTGGAGGATAATTTCATTCAATCTGAGCCGGAAGTTAAAATATTTCCTAATCCAGCAACTGACATTGTGTTTATTGAAGTAGCGGCACTTGATGCTCAATATGCTGATATTCAGGTATTTAACAGTATAGGTCAATTGGTTTTAGTGGAAAAAATTGCCGTTGAGCAAGGTTATTTGTTTACTGATTTAGCCTTGCAGCAGCAACCTGCCGGCATCTACAACGTAGTAATAACAACACTTAAGAAAAAATTAAGCACGAACCTCGTTTTAAATCGATAAGTTATTTTAACTTACATGCAACTATGTTTGCGGCAAATAATTCTTTATCTTTGACATCTAATTTATTAAACTTATAATTTAAATCCATGAGGAAATTATTATTTACATGCACACTTATTGCTTCAATTTTTATTGGAAGCAATGCAAAAGCTCAGCTAAACTGCGCGAATGATTCAACAGGGCTTATTCCAATTACCGACTTAGGTGCGGCATTTTATGAGGGAACTTGGCAAGGCGGACTTTACCAAGGTGGAAGTAATGTTCCTCCAACGGGACATTTAAATAAGGGAATCAATATTGTTAAAAAATTAAAGCCTTTAGATACCTTAGGTAACGTAAATTATGCAACCGGTAAAATAGTATTAGCCGGATTCGGTGCATCAACCGTGGGTGGTCCGTTTAATCACATGATTCAAATCATGAAAGATTCTACTGACCAAAATCCTTGTATGAAAGCAGTAAACGCGGCGAATGGCTCCGACGGTGTTACAGCAATGTACATCGGCAATGATACATATTGGGATTACGTAAGAGATTTTAAATTAGCTGAAAAAGATATTACGCCAATACAACTTCAGGTGGGTTGGTTAATGCATAGTTCACGTACTGACTCAAATGGTTATGATGTTACAAGTTATGCCGATTCATTGGTAAAAAGATTTACCGTTGCATTAAATGCATTGCTCTATTATTATCCTAATCTTAAAGTTGTTTTTGTTAGTGGTTTCCCTTATGGTGGATATGCTGATCCAATGAAAGCATTATATCACGTAATTAGCGAACCATCCAGCTATCACCACAACTTTGCAATGAAAGAATTAATTCGTCGACAAATATCAGGTGATGTAACATTAAAATATAGAGAACCGGGTAAAAAAGTTCCTTATATCGTTTGGGGACCACCACTTTGGGCTGATGGTAAAAACCCACGTACTTATGATGGTTTAACTTGGAATTGTGAAGCAGAATTTGCAATTGATGGCGGTGGTTATCACTTAACTAACGAAGGAAAAGACAAATTAGCTAAAATACTATTGAATTTCTTTAGAACAGATACACTCAGCGAAGGTTGGTTTATGGATGGTCCTAAATGGGCATCATGCGCTGATGGCAGATTACCTGATGGTAGTGTTATATTACCTGATGAAACTATTATAACAAAAGAAGAAATAAGCATTTTCCCTAACCCTTCAACCGGACAATATTATGTTGATTTTGATGAAGTATTAACTGCGCCAATTCATATTAAGGTAGTGAATCAGTTAGGTGAAGTTATTCTTACAGAGGCTTATGGTTCGTCGCAACCGTTCTCGTTTTATCAATTTAATCTGTCAGGAAAACCCGCGGGGATTTATTATTTTGAAGTAAGAATAGGAGATAAATCATTTACGCAACCAATAATTTTAAACTAAATAATTATGGCAGGTTTTAAACCTGTTTTAGTATTCAAATTTATTAAAAGGATAAGCGTATTGTCGCTTATCCTTTTTCATTTTACAGCTGATGCTCAAATCAATTGTGAAAACGACTCCTCATTGTTGATTCCTATTGTAGATTTACAAACTGATTTTTATGCAGGATTTCAAGGAGGATTATATCCCGGTGGATTAAATACGATGTCAATAGCGCATGCCGATTCAGGCATTGCAATTGCTTCAGCAATTATGCCAATTAATTTTGATGGCGATGAAGATACCCTTTATGGAAAAGTGGTGATGCTTGGCCTTGGTAATACTTCTGCCGGCAAATCATTTAATAAATTTATTGGTGGATATTACGACGAAGGTTATACGGATTCCTGTTTTAGAATTGTAAACGGTTGCATCGAAACGTATAGTTTAAATGATATGATTGCACTTAATGCTGACGATGTTTACTGGAAAGATGTTAATGATTTTTTGCAAACTGAAAATCTCAAAAAGAAACAAGTGCGTATTGTTTGGCTGCAAGCAGTTGCTTTTGAAGATAGTTTATTAACGCCGGCAGCTTATGTTGATTCACTCAAAAATACTTATGTCGCTATAATCAGAGAATTGAAAAGTCAGTTTATCAATTTAAAACAAATTTATATCTCCGGATTACATTATGGCGGTTATACCGATTCTGCTGCTTTAAATTTTAATGCATTCGCCGAGCCTGCACCATATTTTAACGATTTTGCAATTAAAGCCGTAATTGAAGCACAAATAAATGGCGACACATTATTAAGTTATAGCGGCGCAGATGCGGATGCAGCATGGGTTGCATGGGGGCCAAATTTTTGGGCCGATGGTCGCAATCTTAGAACCTACGATAATTTGCGATGGCTTTGTCCGGGCGATTTTGATACCGATGAAAATGGTTTTTTTTTAGCAGGAACAGGTCAACAAAAAGTAGCTGACAGATTATTATCTTTTTTTATTACTGAACCAACTACTACTCCTTGGATTTTTGGCTTGCCATACCAATGTTTTACCGAAATTGACGATGTTGTTGTTGATGATGATTCAATATTTATTCCCGAAGATGAAGTTGTTTGGATTACACAAAACCCTGTTCGCGGTGTTGTTAAATTTATTATTAATTTAGAAACAGACGAAAAGGCTGATGTATTTGTATTTGATGCTTTAGGCCAAGCTATTGTTGACGGCGCATTTTATAAAATAGAACCAGGTAAAACTTTTTCAATAAAAATGACTGAAAGTGCAAGAGGTATTTATATACTTTCTGTTTTAGTAGAAGGTCGCGTTTACAACAAATTATTCTATCTCGATAACTAAATGCAAAATAACTAGGTAAAGCATTTATTGCTTAAAGCTTTCCCACCCTTGTGCTTTTAGTTTAAATAAATTGTCGTTTTTAGTTTTAAGAAAAGTGCCACTTGATTGAGGTGTAATTTTTCCAATAATAGAAATCCCTTCTATTGCTAAAATAGCTTCTGTATGTTTAGGGTTTATGGTAAACAACAATTCATAATCTTCACCGCCGTTTAATGCGCAAACTGTTGGGTCAAGATTAAATTTTATTGCCTGGTCGTATGATTCTTGATTGATTGGAATTTCATTTTCATAAATAATGGCACCACACTCACTATGCTTACAAATATGCATTATTTCCGACGATAATCCATCGGAAATATCAATCATAGATGTAGGCACAATGTTATTTAATTTTAGTGCTTCAATAACATCTTTTCTAGCCTCAGGTTTCAAAAAGCGACCAATAATATGTTTTTTATTTTCGAGGTCAGGTTGTATTTCCGGATTTTCAAGATATATTTTTTTCTCGCGTTCTAATAACTGGAGACCTAAAAATGCACCACCTAAATCGCCACTCACACAAATTAAATCTTCATCTTGCGCACCCGAACGGTAAACTAAATCTGATTCAACACCTTCTCCTATTGCCGTAACAGAAATTATTAATCCTTTAAGGCTCGATGTAGTATCGCCTCCAATTAAATCGACACCATAATATTCACATGCATGATAAATGCCATCGTATAACTCTTCCATTGCCTCTACCGAAAACCTGTTTGAAATGGCAAGTGAAACAGTTACTTGTTTTGGCGTGGCATTCATTGCATAAATATCACTCACATTTACAGCTATACATTTGTAGCCTAAATGCTGCAAAGGTGTATACATCATGTCGAAATGGATGCCTTCTACAAGCATATCGGTAGTAACTACCGTGAGCATATTGGCATTGTCTATTACCGCTGCATCATCCCCAATTCCCCTTAAAGAGGACGCATTTTTCAGTTCGAAATTTTTTGTCAAATGGTCAATTAACTTAAATTCCCCAAATGTTGCTATCTCAGTTCTATCTACTTGCTCGCTCATAATATTTCAACCTTTAGTCTGTTTTTATGCAAAATTGCACAAAGATTTATCAATATTTGTCAACGGTTACTATCTTAGTGACAATAATTGAGTCTAAACCTAAAAATTAGCACTATGGCTATTGAAAGAACGATAAACAGTCCCCTGGCAACATTTTATAAATGGGAAAAATTGCAAAGCGACAGGCTATACCTTCGCCAACCAATTAATGGCGAATGGCAAACTTATACCTGGGGTCAATGTGGCGATCAGGTGCGCAGGATGGCTGCCTATCTTAAATCGCTCAATTATGAACCTGGCAGCAGAATAGCTATTTTATCGAAAAACTGTGTCCACTGGATGCTTAGCGACCTCGCAGTCTGGATGGCAGGTTATGTGTCTGTGCCAATGTATCCAAATATGTCGCCGGCAACTGTTCGACAAATTTTAGACCATAGTGAAAGCAAAATGGTGTTTGTAGGTAAGCTGGATGATTGGGCTTATTTGAAACCCGGAATTCCCGAAAATTTACCATGTGTAGCATATCCGTTTTATGGCATTACCGAATACACTAATTGGGACGATATTGTTAAAAATACACAACCAATTACCGAGAATCTCGATTATGCAATGGAGAATTTATGCACCATTATGTACACCAGCGGCACCACCGGCGTGCCAAAAGGAGTAATGCATACTTTTTACAATTTTGCATTCGCAGCTGAGTATGCATTTCCGGAATTAAAGGTTGATAATACAGCAGTGTTTTTTTCCTATTTACCAATGTGCCATATTGCGGAGCGATTATTAATTGAGATGGGCAGTTTATACACAGGAGGTCAAGTTTCGTTTGCTGAAAGTTTAGATACATTCCCTAAAAATTTACAGGATACCTCGCCAACATTATTTTTGGCAGTTCCACGTATATGGACAAAATTCCAGGAGAAAATTCTGGAGAAAATGCCGCAGCAAAAATTAGATATGCTGCTGAAGATTCCAATCATTAAAAATATTGTGCGTAAGAAAATTAAAAAAGCTTTAGGCCTTTCAAAGGCAAGTCAATGCTTTTCGGGCGCAGCGCCAATTTCACCCGATACCATCAATTGGTTCTGGAAACTGGATATTAAAATTCAGCAAGCTTATGCCATGACAGAAGATTGTTGTTACAGCCATACTAATTATACCGATCGCAATAAAATTGGCACTGTTGGATTGCGTTTTCCGCATGTAGATATTAAAATTAGTGAGCAAGGCGAAATATTAATTAAGCACCCTGCCATGATGAAAGGGTACTATAAAGAAGAAGGTCTCACTAAAGAAGTATTTAACGAAGAGGGATATTTTAAAACCGGCGATAAGGGAACTGTTGATAGCGAAGGATATTTAAAAATTACCGGACGTGTTAAAGAATTATTTAAAACTAGTAAAGGCAAATACGTTGCGCCAATGCCAATTGAAATGAAATTGGCGGGCAATACTGATATTGGACAATCGTTGGTTATTGGATATGCTTTACCGCAACCAATGGCATTAGTTACGTTATCGGAAAATGGTAAGAAAAAATCCAATTCAGAAATTAATGCAAGTTTATTAAGCACACTTAAATCACTAAATGAAACACTCGATTCGTTTGAGAAAATTGAAAAAATAATCGTGATGAAAGATGAATGGACAATCTTGAATGATTTACTTACGCCATCTATGAAGATAAAACGCAATGAAGTAGAAAAATTATTTCAAGACCATTATGAAAAATGGTTTGATTTAAAGGATATAATTATTTGGGAATAAACTAGAGCCTGGATTTAGGATTGCTTTTTTGAGCGGTTCTGATGAACATGTGGTTATGGCTAAAAGTGTAAATACAACTCGCTTTCAGTTCGATATTTAGTTAACTATTCTAAATAAAAATTCGCATCAGGTTAATTTTTAAGGAATATTGTTAATCTATCTTAACATTAACATTTCTTAGCAAAAACCGAAGCTACATTAGCTTCGAAATTAAAATTACAGCTATGCGCAATTACCTTTTTGCACTTTTGTCGGTTATAGGATTAACTGCCTTCGCCACTGAGCCGGAATCTGCTGTTTATACAGCAACAATTGATTTAACAGTAGTAACAAACGACCGCGTGAAGGTTACTGTTGAGGTTCCAAAGGTTATCCAAAAATCTATTGTGTATTGCATTCCAAAAATTGTTCCCGGAACATATCATATTTATGATTTTGGAAGATTTGTAATTGATTTCAAAGCTTACGATACCAAAGGCGAACCATTAAATTTTGAGATGATTGATGTAAATCAATTTAAAATTGCAAATGCAACAACACTAAATAAAATTGAGTATTGGGTTGATGATACTTATGATATGACGCAAGACAACCCGATTTTTGAACCTGCCGGAACGAATATAGCAAGCGATAATTATTTAATTAACACCTTTGGCTTTGTAGGGTATTTAGAGGGCATGAAAGAAAATGATTACGAACTGGTAATTAAAAAGCCGGAAGGCTTTTATGGTGCTACGCCTTTGAGAGCAAATTTTACGGCATCGGGACTTGATAAATTTTATTTAAATAATTACGATCATCTTGCTGATTCACCAATTATGTATGGCATTGCTGATACTGCTTCCATGATGGTAGGTAATGCCGAGGTATTAATTGGAATTTATTCGCCAAACAAAATAATTACCGCGAAACAAATTATGGATAATGTAAGTGAAATACTTACTGCACAAGGCAAATATTTGGGTGGGAAATTACCTGTAGATAAATATGCCTTTTTATTATATTTTACCGATACAACAGGTGTAAGCGGAAGTATGGGTGCATTGGAGCATAAAAATTCCAGCGTTTATTTTTTACCGGAAATGCCTATTGCTGATATAGCCTCTACATTGCGTGACGTGTGCGCACATGAATTTTTTCACGTGGTTACTCCGCTTGCCATCCATAGTAATGAAATTGGCGATTTCAATTTTATTGAACCGAAAATGAGCAAGCATTTATGGCTGTATGAAGGGCAAACCGAATATGCGGCGCATCATGCGCAAGTTAAGGCAGGTTTAATTTCGGAGGAAGAATTTATAATGCGGATGCAAGATAAAATTGATGTATCTACAAATTATTTTAATGATACATTGCCATTTACCATAATGAGCTTAAATTGCCTTGATTTACACCAACAGGAATATGGTAATGTATATCAGAAAGGTGCATTAATTAATATGTGTTTAGATATAGAATTGCGCAGTTTAAGTAATGGCAAATATGGTACACAAGAATTAATGCGCGATTTGGGTAAGGAGTTTGGCGCTAACAAAGCTTTTGACGATGATGTATTGTTCGATAAGATTACTGCAATGACCTATCCTGAAATAGGCACTTTTTTTGCAAATTATGTAGAAGGTGCTAAAGCAATTCCCTATGAAATTTATTTGAACAAAGCCGGTATTAAACTTTCTGAACCGGAAATGATGAAAAAAATTACAATGGGTAATATTTCGTTAAATTATGATGTTACTCCGGAAGAGAGTAAAATTATAGTGGGTGACTTGGAAGGAAGTAATGCCTTTGCCAAGCAAATGGGATATCAAGTTGGAGATAAGTTATTAAGTTTGAATGGAAAATCGTTAACTGCAGGCGGTGCTAATAATGTAATAAGCGAATGGCAAGCCGCTGCAAAGCCCGGCGATAAAGTTGTAATGATAGCTGAACGAAAATTGCCAAATGGAAAAATTAAAAAAGTAAAACTAAAAGGCAATGCAATGGAAATAGAAGTGCCTAAGCCACAGGTTTTAATTATTGATGAAAATGCAAGCCAGGCACAATTGAAATTGCGTAAAGCGTGGCTGAAATAATTAATCCTTATAGTGGTTTATCCATACACAATTCCACTAATACACCATTAGTGGTTTTTGGATGTAAGAAGCAAATTAATTTATTATCTGCTCCGGGCAATGGTTCACTATTTAATAGTTGAAATCCTGCTGACTCAAGGCGATGCATTTCTGCAAGTATATCATCAACGGCATAAGCAATATGATGCACGCCTTCGCCACGCTTTTCAATAAATTTTGCTATGGCAGAATCTGCTCGTGTCGATTCTAATAATTCTATTTTGGTATCACCCATCATAAAAAATGATGTTTTAACACCTTCTCTTTCTACACCTTCAATTTTGTAGTGTTCCTTGCCGAATAATTTCGAAAACAATTCATTGCTCGCATCTAAATCTTTAACGGCAATGCCAATATGTTCAATTTTTTTCATAGCTCATCAGTTTCTACAAACTTAATTAATATTTGTGCAGATAATCAAATTATACAAGGGAGATATTTATCACCAATCCATCAAATTCCTTTCGTAAATTACATTTGTCGCCGAAACCTCGATTTTGTTTGATTCATTAACAATTAGCCCAGAACTTAACATCCCCCCTCGAAAAATTATTACCTTCAATCATGCTACATTTCAGAAAGTTGAGCGAGCTGCCAAATGTAGCCCGATGCCTTTATGTGGCTCATTTTGGTCATAAAGCCCAAATAAGCGGTTTTTTCTTCTCAAATCAGAACTTTTCTTATACCTTTGTGTTTTAGAATTAGTCTAAATAGCAAACTATGCTCAAACTTCCAATATATCTCGATAACAGTGCTACAACGCCTGCCGACCCACGTGTGGTTGAAACAATGATACCTTATTTCTATGAGCATTTTGGCAATGCAGCCAGTCGCAGTCACCCTTTTGGTTGGGAAGCGGAAGATGCAGTTGATCAAGCTCGTGAACGAATTGGTAAGCTTATTGGAGCAACTGACAAAGAAATTATTATTACATCGGGCGCTACTGAAGCAGATAATTTGGCGATTAAAGGTGTTTACGACATGTATAGCCGCAAGGGCAACCACATTGTTACCGTTACCACTGAGCACAAGGCCGTTTTGGATACTTGTAAGCACTTAGAGAAATTGGGTGCTGAAATCACCTACTTAAAAACCGATAACGAAGGTAATATCGACCTTAATGAATTGGAAAGCGTTGTTACCGATAAAACAATTTTGGTTTCGGTGATGTATGCTAACAATGAAATTGGCACAATTGCTCCTATTAGAAAAATTGCAGACATTGCACATAAAAAAGGTGCGTTATTATTTACTGATGGCACACAAGCCGCAGGAAAAATTAATATTGATGTTGATCGCGATGGTATTGATTTAATGGCTTTTACAGCGCACAAAATGTATGGCCCGAAAGGCGTTGGTGCATTATATGTTCGCCGCAAAAATCCTAGAGTAAAAGTTACAGCTCAAATGGATGGTGGTGGCCACGAACGTGGTATGAGAAGTGGTACATTAAACGTTCCCGGTATTGTTGGTTTTGGTAAAGCAGCCGAATTGGCAATGCTCGAAATGGATGTGGATGCTGCACGTTTAAGTGTAATGCGCGATCGACTTGAAAAAGAATTATGCAAAATTGAAGAATCATATGTAAACGGTAATCGCAATAGTCGCTTACCGCATATCGCGAATATATCTTTTAAATATGTTGAAGGTGAAGGCTTAATGATGGCGTTCAATCAGAACATTGCAGTTAGCTCCGGAAGTGCCTGTACAAGCGCATCTTTGGAACCCAGCTATGTATTAAAGGCATTGGGTTTAGGCGATGATTTAGCACATTCCAGTATTCGTTTTTCATTAGGACGTTTTACTACAGATGATCAAATTGAATACACAATTGACCATGTAACTAAAGCAGTTAACAAACTCCGCGATATGAGTCCGCTCTGGGAAATGTTTAAGCAAGGTGTTGATTTGAGCAAGATAGAATGGGCTGCACATTAATTTTAAAAACAACTGATTAATTGGCGCAATAGTTTATTAATTAAATAGCATGAATTATTTTTTATAAAAAATGTTATTACTATTAGGAAAGTAAGATTTTAACTCAAAAGAAAAATTATTATGGCATACTCAAAAAAAGTATTGGAGCATTACGAGAATCCACAAAATGTTGGAACACTCGATAGCAAGAAAAATGAAGTTGGAACCGGTTTGGTAGGCGCTCCTGAATGTGGCGACGTTATGCGTTTACAAATTGAGGTAGATCCTGCAACACAAAAAATTGTTGATGCTAAATTTAAAACTTTTGGTTGCGGAAGCGCAATTGCGTCTTCTTCTATTGCAACCGAATGGCTTAAAGGCAAAACCATTGATGAGGCATTAACTATCGATAATATGGACATTGTTGAAGAGTTAGCATTGCCGCCGGTGAAGATTCACTGTTCTGTGTTGGCAGAAGATGCCATTAAAGCAGCAATTCAAGACTACCGCAAGAAGAATGGTATGACTGAATTGCATTTAGAAGAAAAAATTGTTCACTAAGCAATTGCTCAAATAACAGGTTATTAACATACCTGTGAGCCCTAAATTTTAGGATTATGATTTTCATATCAGAAATAGCAAAAACAAAGGTCGACCAGCTTAAAGGAGAAGCAGGTTTAGGTAACGATTATTTTATCAGAATCAGCGTAGTAGGCGGCGGTTGCTCAGGTTTGAGCTATAAAATGGATTTCGATAATGAGCCAAAAGCAGGTGATCAGGAGTTTGAAGATCGCGGTGAAAAATTGGTTACAGACCTTAAAAGTTTTCTATATTTATGTGATACAACCCTCGATTATTCGGATGGATTAAACGGCAACGGCTTTCAATTTGTAAACCCAAATGCAAGCAGAACTTGCGGATGTGGAGAAAGTTTCGCAGTTTAGTAAAATCTTTTCTTTTCATACTTGAACTTTAAGCCTTCCCGGTCCAAACCGCGGAAGGTTTTTTTATGCCTTTTTTTGTGAAATATCAGGTAATCTGTCCGTATATTAAATTATATATATTATTGATATTCAAGTAGTTATATATTAAATCGCGTCCTCTTATCTGTATCTACACACATGATCCGCCGAATTTGTGGTGGAATCGCTACTTATCTGTTTTTTTAACCCTGCTGCAATCGCTACACCTTTACATTGCCATAAAAACAATGGCGTTAACCTTAACTAACAGACTTAAAATTAAATTATGCGCGCAAACACTATTACTTCAGGATTTGGAAAACTGTTACTTGTTTTCTTTTTCGCTTCTTTCGCAATTAACTCAGCATCCGGCCAAAGCACACTTTGGAAAAACCGACTCAACGGTGCCGGTGATAATTCAGATCGATATAATGGCGCAGTCGCCGATGGTGCCGGTAATTTTTATTTAACAGGATATACTGTAAATCCCGGAACCGGAAAAGATTTTTTGACCGTAAAAGTTAATTCGCTTGGAGATACATTATGGACAAGAAAATATAATTATGCTGCGAATTTTGATGATGAAGCTAATTACATTGCCATAAATGCTGCAGGTAATATTACAGTTACCGGTTATTCAGATGGCGGTTCTACTGCAACTAAAAACGACGTGCTTACCATTCAATATAATCCGAGCGGAACAGTTTTATGGACAGCCAGATATAATAATTTGCTGACCAATGAAGATGAATTTCCTGCAGCAATTAGTGTTGATGCATCAAATAATATTTTTATTTCCGGAAGAACCGATCACGATGCCGGAAATGTTGATGATATTCTTACAATAAAATATAATGCATCAGGTGTTGAACAATGGGTAATAAAGTACGATGGTGGATTAACAGATAGGTCAGCAGGAATTGTTGCAGACAATCTTGGTGGTTGTATAGTAACCGGAAGATCAGACATGGGTGTAAGTGAAGATATAATTACTATTAGTTATACTAGTGCTGGTGCAGTAAGTTGGACTACCTTTTATAGTGGTCCCGGTGGAGATGATCGCGGACAAGCAATTGCTCGCGATGCGTCAGGAAATATTTATGTTGGTGGTATTCGCGCAAATGCAAGCAACGATGATTTTGTTACAATTAAATATAATAGCACCGGTGTGCAGCAATGGGCAAATATTGTTAATGGTGGAGATAATGATAGATTAACAACTATTAAACTCGATGCATCGGTAAACGTATTTGTAACAGGACAATCAGATATTGATTTAGGTGGCACAACAGATTACAATTTTAGAACAATTAAATATAATACTGCCGGCGTTCAGCAATGGAATATATTAAGTGGTAATCCTGTAAATCAAGAAGATATTCCTTCTGATATTTTTATTGATGCAGCAGGTAATGTTTATGTTGCCGGTTCCAGTGATGCAATTGCAGGTGGAACGGTAAATTTAGAATTTATGATTGTTAAGTACAACTCAACAGGTGTTCAACAATGGATAAAATATTATGACGGTACAGTTGCGAATGCCGAAGATATTCCTTCGCAAATTTTAGCCGACGCAGCAGGTAATGTATGGATCGCCGGTGGCGTAAATTATACAGCAACTCAAAAAGATGCCGCTTTTGTAAAATATAATAGCACAGGTGTATTTCAAGCTGCCAAAACATTTAATGGAACAGGCGATTTTAATGATAAGGCTAAGGCAATTGCAACTGATGCTTCCAATAATTTATTTGTAACAGGATATACTATCGCAGCTGCAAAGCAACGCGATATTATGCTGCAAAAAATTAGTTCGGGAGGTACAACTTTATGGTCAAGAACTGTTGATGGCACCAGCGAAAACGATGAAGGATTAGCAGTTGCAACTGATGTTACCGGTAATATTTATGTTGCCGGATATAGCAATGGTGCCGGTACTTATGATGATGGCATTTTATTAAAATATAATACATCAGGTGTTTTACAATGGATGGCAAATTATAATTACGCAGCAAGTCAATTAGATAAATTTGTTTCAGTAGTTGTTTCTGCGCTTGGCGATGTATATGTTACCGGTTATAGCGATGGGAATGCCAATCCATTAATTACCAATTACGATTATATTACAATAAAATATAATTCACTTGGATTGTTGCAGTGGGTTTCACGTTATAATGGAGCCGGTGATGCCAATGACAAGCCTTCAAAATTAGTTTTATCAGGTAATAATATTTTTGTAACCGGCTATAGTTCAAATGGTTTGAATAATGATATTGTTACTTTAAAATACAATAACGCAGGAACATTAATTGGCCAAGCAACCTATGCAGGTGCCGGAGCGGGTGCAGATGAAGGTGAAGATATATTTATTACCGGAAGCGCATTATATGTTGCCGGAACAGAATTTGTTTCCGGAAATTTAGCAGATTATGTTACCATAAAATATGATACTACCTTAACACAACTTTGGGCAAAAAATTACAATGGAACTGCCGATACTGATGATCATGCGTTTGGTGTTTCTACTACAGCAACAGATGTATATGTTACAGGAAGCAGCGCCGGAACAGGCTCTGCAAACGATATTGTATTAATTAGATATAATGCTTCAACAGGAGCACAAAATTGGGCAAAAAGATATACAAGCGCAAGTGCATACAATGATGAAGCTTACAGTATTGTTACCGATGCAAATGGAAATATTTACACCGGCGGTAAAACAGGAAACCCAACAAATATTTCAGATTTTGTTGCATTAAATTACAATACCGCAGGAACAAAATTACTCACACTAAAATATAATGGTACCGGCGTTGGAGAAGATGTGGGAACACAAGTAATTTTAGATAATAACGGATATTTATATGAGACCGGTTACAGTAAAGGCGCAGCAAAAGCAAATTTAGATTTTGCAACCGTTAAATATTGTACACCAATTCCGGAAGCTGCAATAACAGCAGTAGGTTCAACAACTATTTGTGTTGGTGATAGTATTGCGTTAAATGCAAACACCGGTGTTGGCTTAACATATCAATGGAAAAAAGGTAATATCAACTTAGGTGGAGCAACTTCATCTACATTTTATGCAAAAACCACAGGTGGATTTAAAGTAGTGGTTGCAAATGCGAATGGTTGCACTAAAACATCAAATACAATTAATGTAACAGCAATTACATGCAAAGCAGATGGTATTGTAACACCTGGATTACACATAGACGCAATGCCTAATCCATTTAATGCCGCAACTGAACTTTATTTTTCAGGGGTTGATGAAGAAACAATTATTGCCGTATTTGATGTAACAGGAAAAATGGTTTATACTTCAAGTATTCCACAAGGTACTGAAAATGTAAGTGTAGGTGATGAGCTTGTTCCTGGTGCATATACTGTAGTAATTAAAAATGCAACAGCTACACAATCATTGCAGCTAATTAAGATTCAATAAATAATCAAAAAACTTATTTGCCATGTTAATTAAGTTAAAAATTTTATGTGTAGTAATTGTATTAATTACCGGCACAGTTCAAGGCCAAACTTGGCAAAGCTGGAACAGTTTAGGGGTTGATATTAAATTAAGCGATAAGCTGACACTGGAAACAAAGGAACTGCTCTCGTTCGACCCGGGCAATAGTTTTAGCACCAACTTTATGCAAACATCACTAGCATTAAATTATAATATTAATTCCAAATTTACTGTTGAAGCAGGCGATCAATTAAATATTATTCCATCATCAACACGACCTGTGCGCAATAGAGTTTACGCAAGAGGAACATATACTTGGCGCTTTAGTGATGCTATTAAATCAACACATGGCATTCAAGTTGAATTTCATGGAGATAATGAAATTCGTTATGACCAGCGCATTATTTTTATAAACGGCATCAGTTCGCGAAATAGATTTACATCATTAAATATCCGTCCTTCATTATCATATTGGTTATATTATAATATTGGTGGCGATTTAGTGCAGTATTACGATGAATTTGGCGATAAGGTTGTGCAACAAGCAGCAAATGGTTTTCACAGAGGAAGATTGTATTTCAGTTTAAATAGCAAATTAACCGATTACTTTAGTTTCAGTTTGTATGCAATGCACCAAGAAGAATTTAACTTGTTTACAGCTGATTATCGTGAAATAAATGTGCTTAATCCCAATACCGGCAATATTGCCAGAGATTTCAGTAAATACAATGTTATTGGATTGTCGTTAAATTTTGACATTGGAAAATAATATTTATGGGACTAATTGAAAATATTGCTTAAACGAGGAGCATTTGCATAATAATATTGCATTTTGCACGTTTTTAAAGTTAACAATAGCAACAAGATTATTTGGTGTAAGTATATCGGTAGGAAATTCCTTTCATTGAATAATATTCGTTAATAATCCTATTATTTGTGTCGTATACATATGAGGCGGTATCAGTGAGTGGTGCCGCCCTTTTATTTTTAGTAGGATCGTAATACGTAATTACTTTAAACGGTAAAAGCTTGTCGTTGTATAGATATTTAATACTATCTATGCTTTCGTTGGCAGCTTTACGTGTATTTGTTTGGATTGCAATATTTTTATCGGAGTTGTACGTATAGTTGGTAATCGATATGGTATCTGTTATTTCATAATACCCAAATAGCATTGTTGCTGTGGTTTGTGTTAGTAACCCGGCGCTATCATATACATGATTGTTAGCTTGTAACTCATATCGCGACCATACCAATTTAGTGCTGTCTTCGTAAATCTGATTATACGTTTTTTCAAGATTGCCATGTGCATCAAAATATTTTACAACGGTAATGGGATTTATTTTTTCTAATGGATAAGTAGTTACTTCACGCATTAATGCACCATTGTCGTAATAGCTGAACTGTTTTATGGTTAATGTATCTATTCCTTTAATGTAAATTTCGCCACTGAGTTTTCCCAGTGTGTATTCGTTCATTCTTATTTCAATAATTTCGCCGGTAGGCTTAACAGTAACTATTGCAGTTAATAAGTCGCCGCTATAATAATATTTATTAACATTGATGGTATCGTTTGCTCTGTTTCCGAAATTAATTGTTTGTAGAATTCTATTTTGTGCGTCATACCAATCTTCTTGTCGGCATACTTCGCGACTGCCATCACTGATAAAAGTAAGTTTACGCGAGGCAACAGTAGGGGGTTGAAGTGTATCAAATTCACATCCCGCCAATAATAATACCACAAATACAATCCACAATTTATTCATTATAAATTTTAGTTTCTATATTACCTTTTGCATCTACTTTTGCCCTGAACATGCCATCTGTATTATATTGAAAAGAAATATTTCCGTATTGATCAACAGCAATCATTCCACCATCACCGGTTATTTCTTTAAAGCGCACATGAATCATATCGTAAGTAGCTTCTTCAAGTGAAAAACCTTTAAATTCAATCAAATCTGCCACTGTTTTGGCAGCAACTGTTTTAATAAAATCTTCACCGGTTCCGGTGCAGCTGATGGCACATGTTTTATTATTGGCATACGTACCTGCGCCAATAACAGGTGAATCGCCAATACGATTATATTTCTTGTTCATTAAACCGCCTGTAGAAGTTCCCGCAGACAAGTTTCCGTATTTATCTAAAACGGCACATCCAACAGTACCATATTTCTCAACAATATTTCCAAGCGCTATTGGCTCCGTTTGCAATGCCATAACCGAGTCAACATATTTAATATAATTACCTTCAGTGCTATCTTTCATGCCTTTCCATCTGTTGTATTGATGTTGCGTGTAGAAATAGGAAACATCTACTTTCTCGATATTGTACTTTTCAGCAAAACGTTCGGCACCGGCACTGCTAAACATGATATATTTTGATGAATCCATTACCATGCGTGCTACTTTTATTGGGTTTTTAATTCGTTGCACATTACTCACCGAGCCGGCATCCAAATTTCGGCCATTCATGATTGCTGCATCCATTTTAATTTTGCCATTATTCGTAAAAACAGAACCACGGCCGGCATTAAATAAAGGGGAATCTTCTAATATACAAATTACTGCTTGCACCACATCAACTGCACTGTCGCCTCGAGAAAGCATCTCGTATCCAAGTTGCGCAGCTTCTTTTAATTTAGCATGAAATGCGGCTTCTTGCTCTGGAGTATATGTGCCTTTGGGCATTGCGCCGGCGCCACCATGGATTGCTAATGCAAATTCAGAGCGTTCAGGTTTTGCAGATTCCGCAGGTGTTTGTTCTTTACAAGACACAAAAAATACCAATAGCAGCCCGAAGAGAGCCGAAAACGTAATTGATTTCATAATGCAAATTTAAAACTTAAAATAATATGTCAGGCCGGTAATAAACCTTGTATCCGGTGCCTTTCTGTTCAATTCTTGCAAAACAGTATGCGAAAGTTGAAGACGATTCTTATTATTAAACTGGTAGTTCACACCTCCTGTGAAGCGCATTTGTTCTGTTTCGTCTATTATATCCAATCGATATACTTGTTCGCTTGAAACGAAAATGGAGTAAGTGTAGTTAATTTCATATTTCAATTGTATTTTGTTTCTTAAATAATGATTATTTGGTTTGTAGTTCAGTTCTTCATTTGTGTGCCAGCCATATTGTTTTGTTAAGTAACGACTTCTCGCACTTAGTGAAAAATCGCCAAACGACTTGTTCCAACTTAAATCTGCATAATAATAGTTGCGCTCAAAATACGTATTCTCATCGGAGCGGATTGATGCAATTCTGTAATTCAATCCTAATGTAAAATTGGAATTGAGTTTAATGTTTGTACCTAAATCGTAAATAGAATACCCTAGTTCAGTGTAGTTTTCATTAAATCCATATTGGTTGTAAAATGCAACAGAATAAGTTCGATTTATTTTTTTTTCAATTTGTATGGCTACTGTACCAATTGCATCCTGCTGTTGCCCAAGCATTATATTGCAGCTTAGCAATAATATTATTAATGATATGTGAGCATAGCTTTTCAATAGGTATAGCTATATTTTTTGGTTACGATTATTGTATTGTTACTATCAAAAGTGGTTCTTTCAATTAATGCACCACGATTGTCATAAATAAAGGTGATTAACTTAGTTTGTTTACCATTTGTGTCAGCAGTTAATTCTGATATCTTATGCCCAAAATTGTCGTAAGTAAAATGAATTTGCTCTATTATCGCATTTTCGCCGTTGTAAGTTATGGTTAATTTTTTTCTGATTGAATCGGTCGTAAGTAGTGTTGTTTTTTGTAATTACTTTATTGTTGGCATTATATTTAATATGTTCGGTTTCATTTCCTTTTCTATTATATTGATAAGTGTCTTTCGATTTGATGGTGCTGTCGCTGTTTAAAACAATTTCTAATATTACATGCCCTTTTTTATCATATTCTTCATAAGTCATGCGCGTAGTTTGGTAATTGCCATCCACTATTTCAACAGTACCGGCATATTGAGAACGTGCTCCGCGACTCACACCGGATTGGGCGTTTACAAGTTGAAATGCACAAATGAAAATAATTAGCAAGTGTGATTTAATCATATTTATCATTTATAAATTATTAAATCGCCCAAGTCTATAGATGCATTTTTGCTATCGATGTTCACAGTTTCAATAACTGCAGTTTCCGGAGGGTCTACGGCAAAGTTTACAATGGCGGCAGAATCTACAGAATAGGTATAAACGGTATATTCACCGGGATACAAATAATTAAATTCAAATTCACCTTTGTAGTTTGTTTTTAGTCTGGTGCCATAATTTACGTCATCTCCAAAAACGAGATATACATAAGTATCGGGCACATAATATTCGCTCAATAACACGGTGAATGTGGAATTGTAATGTTTTGCATAAACTTTTCCACTGATACTTGCTTCGCCGCCAATGCCGGGCTCTTTGGCACATGAAGATGCCAGTATTGCAAATGCAAGCAAACACAAAGCAAATGCTCTATGCATGTTTCGATTGAAGTGTAATATGGTTGTCATAGTGTAAATCAAATTTATGGTTGTCTGCTATAATGAAAGTGTGTTTACCTTTCATTTGCTCAATTTTTGCAATTACTTTATTTCTTGCAGCATCGTCTAAATCATTAAAAGGTTCATCCATTAGAATGGTTTTTTTACCTGTTAACAGTGCTCTTGCAATGTTTAATAGTTTGCGTTCTCCTGCTGATAGATTTCTGCCGCCATCCGCCACTTGATGATCTAGTATATTATGGTTGTTGCTATTGCAATATCCAATAGCAATTAATAATTCCAATGCTGATTTTCTTTTTTTATCTTTTCTGCTATATGATATTACCTCAAACACGCTTCTGCCAATTAATGGTAAATTGTCGCTCACCAAGGCTATGTTTTTGCGCAAGGTATGCTTCGATAGGTTTTCGATATTATTGCCATCTAACATTATTTTCCCTGAACGAACCGAATATAAGCCGGTCAACAGTTTAAATAGTGTTGTTTTTCCACTTCCGCGGTCGCCATCAATTAAGGTGGTAGTTCCGGCTTCAATATTTAAATTCAGTTTGTTAAAAACTGCTGTTTCATTGTAACCAAATTCAACATCATTAAGTATGAAGTTCCCATCTAATGGCATGGCTTCATCATCTTTTTCCTTATTTTCTTCAGGGGCATTAAGTAAATCAATTAATTTAGTAAATGATACGGAACCCGATATCCAAATAATATTTACTTTTAGTATCCTGCGGAAAACAGGAATGATGCTCAACACCAACATAATAAATGTAATTAATGATGAGCCGTCCATTCCGGTTGTGCCTTTGCTGAACCCTAAATACGCCACCCAAAGCATCGCCAATAATGCTGCGTATAATAAGTAGGGATACAATGCCTGCATAAATGAGTAGGATAAATAATATTTTTTACCCTGGGTATACAGCTCATCAGAACGCTTATTGTATTTTTCTGATTCAATGGATTCGCGATTAAATATTTTTATCGTTAACATACCCTTTAATCGAGTAGTTACAAAAGCTAAATTTCGGGAGCGCAAATTGCGTCGCACTCTTGTGAGTGATTTCATTTTTTTATTCATTAAAAAATTAATAATGAATAAAACCGGTAATACTGTTAATAATACAATTGTTAAATTAAAGTTGAGTACAGAGAGTAAGCCCAGTGCAACTATAATAAAAAGACAATCATACATAAATTGAATCATGCCTTTAGTTAAGTAATCTTGCACAGCTTTTAAATCGCCACTGTAGCGTAATAAGTAGGCTCCTGTGTCGCGCGCCTCAAAAGTATGAAGACTCGTGAAAAGTTGTTTTTGGAACAACTGTTTACGAATACTATTCGAAAAGGCCTCACCGGATAAACCTGTAAAGTATTTTTCAAAAAAATTGAAAACAAAACGAACTGATAAAAACAGTGCAAACACTTGAAAAAATAGTACAATATCAGAGATATGGCCAAACACTGTTTCGAAAATGTGACCTCTAGTAGAACCGGAGTGTAACGCTAAGTTGTAAAATTGGCCGATAAATAAAGGGATTACCACCGAGCACAATGTACTTAGCAAGCCAAATACAAATGCGCCGGCAATAATTCCCTTCTTCTTAACCGCAAACGATCGCAGTACATCAAACTTATTAAGCATGATGTACAAATACTTTTTGTTCGTCAAATAAATGAACGTATTCACCATTGCTTAATTGATCAATATCAAGCGTTGGAATTTCAGTTTTTGCTTTTACTTCTTGAATTAATAGCGGACTCATTGTGAATTTTCCACAAATTACAGCAGGCGTTACACCAAATTGCTCTAACAATTGTAAGCCGTAGAATACACCCAAACTATCGCCACATGAAAATACCATGCTGTGTACTGTCGACATAAATGCTGTGTCGCGCAATAGGAAATCTGTTTCGCGCTCTAATAAACCATCGGCAATTTCCATTACAATATAATCTGGATTTTCAGGTTCAAGCATGTTTAATAATGTTTGATATAAATCTAAAATCTCAGTTTTGCTGCACATGTATGTAGAAGGAAATCCACCATCTGTAAAATCAATTGCAACATCTGCACCGCAGTCGTAAACAAAATCTTTATCTTTTGTGAAGCTGGTTCCGGTAAGTTTTATAAATGCTACTTTTTTTCCTGTGGTTTTTAATCCTCTTGCTAAATATGCCGCAGAAGTAGTTTTGCCACTATCCATAGATGAACCTACCGATAAAATTAATTTTGCATTATTCGGTATGTGTCCTGAAAATGGAATGCGGTTGGTATGATAAAATTTGGTATTAATTACTTTTCCGTCAACGCCAATTGCGTAACCAATTAATCGAATTTTAGTAGGCTCCACTTCATCTAATGCAGCATTTTTTGATTTTACAATACCTATTGCTCCACCTGCGCCTAAAATATCAAGAATTTCGGTAGGTACTTCCGGAGTATAACCTTCAAATTGTGAAGTAGCATACCTGTTAGCGAAAGCTGCCATAATAATATCGCCTTCAAAAATGGCTGTAATGCGTTTTGTTTCTGATTGAATTGATTGGTGTTTGCCAATTTCCAATACTTCAAACAAAGCCACATCTCCATCTTTTGGAGTGTAAGTGCCGTTAATTGTGCTGTCAATTGAGTAATTTGTTACTTCTTTGCAGATAATTGATTTTTTGATTCGAGTGTTCATACAATTTTGTTTTATCGGTTAAATAAATTAATTTAAAATAATAGTATTGTTTGTTATTATTTGATTTTCGTGAATGATGTTAATCAAGTATATACCTTCAGCTAATGTTGAACAATTAACAGGAAGTATTAACCCTGTAGTTGTATATATTTTGCTTACCATGCGACCACTTACATCAGTAATTGTAGCTACTACTTTACTGCCTACCGGAATTTCGAGAGTAGTTAAATCTATATTGAATTGCGCGCTTGCAGGATTTGGATAAATATTGATATCAGTTAATACTGCAGCATTATTGTTAATTGACTCAGGTGAAGTACCGTATAATATGGTAACTATATCGCGTTGCGATGTTGCTCCATAACTTCCACCTGCCACATAAATTTCATTTTCAAATGCAATTACCGTATTTGCAACATCCGAAGCATTGCCCGTTCCGTTATATACTTCAGTTTCGGCAACAGTTCCTTCCGGCGAATATTTTAAAGTGATGTAATCGTAATTTGCAGCACCTGCAGTTCCATTATCTGTTTGACCGGTTATTATAATATTATTGTTTACGTCGACAGTTGCTTCACTTGCATCGTCGTTTAGTGCATTGGTGTAAGTGGCATCCCATAATTGGTTACCGTCAATATCAAACTTTACAACGGTTATATCGCCATTTAGTGTTGCGGCGATGGTATCGGGAGAAGTTGTTACACCAATGATAATATTATTTTCATTATCTAAACTTATGCTTTTAGCTTCGTCATTTCCATTAGCACCACTATCGTATAATTCTGACCATGATAAACTTCCTGCAGCAGTGTATGCTAATACAGTAGCATCTAGATCGCCTGTTGAAGTAGTTGAATTGCCACTCACATAAATATTTTCATCGGCATCAATTGTTATAGCCACAACTTCATCATCACCAAAATTACCGTCAAATATTTTCACCCATTGCTGAACACCTGCTGAATTGTATTTTAAAACAACCATGTCCATGTCGCTACCGTTAAATGTTTTTCCGGCTACATAAATGTTACCCGCGTCAGAAATTTGAATTGCTTTCGCATTGTCAATTCCATTGCCGGTACCATTATATCTTTTTTCCCATAATAAAATGCCGGCAGAAGAATATTTTAAAGTTAAAATGTCATCATTTGAAATAATGCCTGCATCTTGATCACTTCTTCCTGTTACATAAACATTGTTCGTAGCGTCTATAGCAATTCCTATGGCTTTATCAGTTTCATTAGCCACATCGTAGTTATACTGCTGTGCCCATAGTGAATCACCGTCGGAATTATATTTTACAACCATCATATCATAACCGGTGCCACTGTTTTTTACGAATCCTGCTGCGTAAACATTTCCTAAATTGTCGGTTGAAATAGCAATTGCATCATCGGTGCTTTGCGTGTTGCTGGTGCCATTTATGGTATTTTTCCAATGCATTGTTCCTGCAGCACCAATTTTCATCACCATAAAATTTCTGTCTTGCTCATAGCCAAAAGTGTAGCCTGCTAAAAATGAATTATTTGAATTGTCGCGAATTATGGCATGCACATTATCGGCATTGTCGCCTATACCATTGTAGTTGTAATCCCAAGTATTGTCGCCTGAACTATTTAATTTAATAGTAGTGGCATTTTTGTCGGGAATGTTTTCACTATATCCTGTTATTAGTATATTGCCTGCAGCATCTAACGCAATTCCTTTTGCAACATCATTGCTTGCGGTTGGAGTATTAAATAATGTAGACCATTGAATAGTACCTGCGCTATTATATTTAAGTACAACAATATCATTTTCAATGGTTGTAGATGCATTGTTATCGCTGCTACCGCAGATAAATATATTGCCGCTGTCATCTACAAGCATTCCACTTGGAATATCATCATCACCGGCATCACCACCAAACGATTGTGCAAATTGTTGCACACCGGAACTATTATATTTTACGGTTAAAATATCATAATTAATGCCAACTACCGAGGCATCAATATCACTTTGTCCGGTTACATAAATGTTACCACTATTGTCAATGCCAATATGTGTTGCGCGATCGTCATCAACATAATCAAATATGTTTTGCCATATTTCAGTTCCTGCACCATCATAACAAATTGTGGCATAGTCGTAATTATCTCCATTATTACTTCTACCTGTTACATAAATGCGACCATTTGCTGTATTGCAAACAATATCAGTAGCTCTGTCGTGGTGTGTGCGATCAAAATATTTTTTCCATAATTCTGCTCCTGTGGCACCATTATATTTTACAGTAAAATAATCATCATCACTTAAATTACTCGAACGACCGGTAACATATAAATCATTGTTGGCATCTAATACCATTGCCGAAGGTCGGTCGGTTCCGTTGCCTGTTCCATTGCTGCGCTTAACCCATTGCTCAGCACCGGAAGCATTATATTTTACTACTAAATAATCATCGTTATTATTTAATGATACATCTTTATCGCTTTGTCCGGCAACGTATACATTTCCCGAATTGTCGGTAACAATTGCATTGCCCTGGTCGAATTCATTTGTTGTGTAATTGTAAAAAGCAGTCCATAATAAGTTGCCTGCAGTAGAAAGTTTCATTGTAAAAATATCATAACCCGTTCCACTCCCTTTTTGATATCCGGTGATTAAAATATTACCACTATTATCTAATGTAATAGCCGTTGCTTCATCAGGTCCATTACCTAAACCGTTGAATACGCGTGTCCAAACTGTATCTCCCGATGCATTTAGTTTTACTACTAAAATATCTTTGCTTAAATCGGGGTTGATGGTAAATCCTGCCTGATAGCTATTATTAGCATCGTCAGCAACTATTGCGTTAAACATGTCGCTAAAGTCGCCTTCACCATTATAAGTATTTGTCCATTGTGCCTGGCTTATTCCAAGTAGGCTCAAAAAACAAAGGATTAAATTAATTTTTTTCATTTCGTTTGCGGTTAGTATTCGTTTGCAGATTCAAAAGTATTCCATGTATCTACATGCAAAAAGGACAAAAAGGTTGTCCTTCCAAACAGATTGCCTGTTAATTATTGCTATTCTGATGGTTTGAGCCGCTTTTGAGCACCGAAAGTCAATAAAATAGGGAGTTTTTGCCTCCGAAAATGGAAGACACAATTAGCTGAGTTTCAGCAAAAAGCAGTCATTTTAAACTGAAAATTGGTCTAAAAAAGGCAAAAAAAAATCGCCAAACTATCTTGTTTGACGATTTTTTGAAGTGATTGTATTTTTTAATTAGGATTCTTGTTGCCTGCCCCAAGTTTAAAACCAATGCTTTCCCGCTGACTAGTTTTGCCTTCAGCATCAATGTTAAAGGTCTTAACATCATCAATTGTGATGGTTTTTATCATTTCCGGTGTGCGTTGAGCGGCCGGAATGTCTGCCATACGTAAGTTTTGGTGGTGAACGGTATCTGCTACCAATTTACGCATGGTGCGGGCGTTACCAAAGTATTGATTGCGAATTAGAACTAACTGAGCAATATAACTTTTCAAGTGTGCTGCAGCTTCTTCGCTGAAGAATAAGTATTCCTTTTTCAGCATATTTTCACCAATTATAAATAATTCTTCAGCCTGATAATCTTCAAAATGAATGAATTTATCAAAGCGTGATTTTAAGCCGGGATTGGATTCGAGAAATCTCGCCATGTTTTCGGTATACCCGGCAACAATTACTATAAATTCGCCGCGGTGATCTTCCATCCGCTTTAATAATGTTTCTATTGCTTCGCGACCAAAATCATTTTCACCACCTTGACTTAAAGCATAGGCTTCATCAATAAATAAACCGCCACCCATGGCAGATTCAATAATACTATCTGCTTTTATGGCAGTTTGTCCCACATAACCTGCAACCATTCCTTCGCGATCGGTTTCTATTAAATGTCCGCGCTCCAAAATTCCCAATGCTTTAAATATTTTAACTAATATGCGCGCAACAGTTGTTTTCCCTGTTCCCGGATTTCCGGTAAATACAGTATGCAACGAAAAGGATTTGCGTACATCGCGACCAATTTCTTTATAATACCGAACAAGTTTTACTGTTTCTTCAATTTCATTTTTCACATTCGCCATACCGGTGAGTTCTTTTAATTCACTCATGGCATCTTGCAATAAAACTTCATCAACCGGCATCTCCACTTTTTTAGCACTGCCAACACCGAAAATGGCTTCTACATCGTGTAAAACAATATTGCTTAAATCTTCTTTAGTAAGGTCTTCGGGCTTTTCCATTTTCATTAAGCGAAGTGCCATATTCTGTTTTGCTTCTTCAATAATGGAATTTACATATCGAGCATTGCCGAATTTATTATCGCGATTGCGATAGGCTTCCACCACCTTCATGTAAATTAAATTTCTTGCCTCTTCGCTAATGGTTACTCCGCGTTTGTTAGAATCATAACTGCTTATCGACATTAATTCGTCAGGATTGTAGTCCGGAAAATTAATTACCTGCGCAACCCTTGAACTTAATCCCGGATTGGAATTTAAAAAATCGCGCATTTCTTTTGGATAGCCTGCAAAAATAAATGCCGTGTCACCGGGGCCGTCACTCATTTCTTTTATAATTACTTCAATAACTTCTTTGCCAAAATCTTTTCCATCATCACCTCTATCGCTTAATGCATATGCTTCATCAACAAATAAAATACCACCGCGTGCTCTATCAATGGCAGCTTTTGTTTTTGGTGCCGTTTGTCCAATGTATTCAGCAACTAAATCGACACGCCCAACCTCGGTAACATCGGGTCTTTTGAGCAATCCCATCGACTTATAAATTTTACCTAACAACCTTGCAACAGTTGTTTTTCCCGTTCCGGGATTACCGGTAAATACCATATTTAAATTAATGCGATTCTTTTCTTCAAATCCTTTTTCTTGTCGAATTTTTAGAAATTTTAAATAGGTAGTTAACTCGTTAATTTCTTTTTTAACCGTTTCTAATCCTATTAAATCATCCAACTCTTTTTTTACAGTTTCGTAGGTTGCTTCTTCTATTAATTCTGCTGCAACTTGATTTGCGTTTGCAGTAGATTCTGAACTCGTTAACCACACCGGAGCACCACTTAATTCAATATCGGTTGTGCTAACTTCAAAAGGTACAATAGCAATAATATTGTCCATAAATACAACTTCGCAAGTGTATTTATCGGGATACCAAAATCCGGTACCCTCTGCACCGTAACCAATATCCATTACTACAGCTTTTCGACTGTCGTTAATATGTTCAAACCAATAGCTGGCACCTTTTAATTGGTGACTATCATTATAGAAATAAAAATTGAGTTCTAAAGGGAAATATTTTTCATGTGTAATCTTATTACTCATGTCAAGTTCTATAGAAATATATTGCGCGGTATCTTTATTAAATGTAGTTAAATATTTACGCTGCTCTCTCGGTAATGTTCCTTTTGGGGTATTAAATAATTTAATGGCATTAATATCAAAATAAGGATTGTTATTGGTGGTAACTACTCCACTATCTGTAATATAAAAATAATTTGTGCCCACTAAAACATCATCTAAAAAAACTTCCCATTTGTAAGTTCCTTTTTTCCACCAACCAGGATTTGGTGTTCCCCAACCCTCGCGAACGAAAATAATATTTTGATCGCTTGTTACAACAAGTTCTTTGTCGATATTACACATTTCTTTATTGGTGTAATATTCTGTTGCTTTAATTTTTACTTTTGCTTTCCATTCTTCTTCATCGAATAAAATATTAAACAATTGTAATTCAACATTTACGTAACATACTTCAGTTTCATCAAATACGATGCGATAGTTTTTTTGATTGCCGAAAAAATTTTCCAGCGAACCATACACTTTCATTTCTTTAAACTTAAAGCGTTTTTTTTCTTCGTTTTTCTTGGCCATAATCTTAAATCCCTGCTGCTTTGGGGGATGTAAATTTAAAAATTTCTTTTAATTGCATGAGTTTATAAAAAACTACCAATTCTTTCTTAACACAATAGTTACATTTGCAGCATATATTTCTGCTTATGTCAAAAATTAGCCTTTCGCAAATCGCAACCAAGCCGCTTAAAAGTGTAGATAAGGATGAATGTGAAGCTGCAATCAAAAAATACATCGACCAGCTCAGTGAACTCCAAAATATTCTTTTTGCGCAGCAGCGATATAGTTTACTCGTTATTTTGCAAGGTATGGATGCCAGCGGCAAAGATGGCGTTATTAAGGAAGTGTTTTCCGGTGTAAACCCAATGGGCTGCCGTGTAACAGGCTTTAAAAAGCCAACGGAAGAAGAGATGGGTCACGAGTTTTTATGGCGCATTCATAAACATATGCCTCAAAAAGGCATGATTCAGATTTTCAATCGCTCGCATTATGAAGATGTAATCATCCAAAAAGTACATAAATGGGTCGATTTGCCTACAATTGAACGCCGTTACAACCATATCAACGCGTTTGAGCAACTCGTAACCGAAAACGAAACCATCATCCTCAAGTTTTACCTGCATGTGAGCCAAGAAGAGCAACTCGAACGCTTGAAAGAAAGGCTGTCAGACCCTCGAAAAATGTGGAAATACAATGCCAACGATATCAATGAAAGCAAACGTTGGCC
>JANMLV010000082.1:0-41733 GCA_031372705.1 Bacteroidota bacterium
TTCATCCGCAAACGGATCGTATTCATCCGCCGCCGGAGCTGCGCCGCCCGTAACGGCCGCATGAGCTGGAGTTCCTCCGCCGCCACTCGGAGCAGCATCGTCGCGGGCTCGATCTAAACCTTGTACGCTTTCGGCAACTACTTCTTTTACTTCAGGCACCATTCTGCGCAATAAACCTTCAATTCCTGATTTAAGCGTTACTGTTGATGATGGGCAACCACTGCAAGAACCTTGCATTATTAGCGTTACTGTTCCGTTATCAAACGATTTAAATTGAATTGCACCACCGTCCATTTCAACTGCAGGCTTAACATATTGATCAAGCATTTGCTTAATTTTAACCACAATAGCATCGCCGTCGGTTTCGCCGCTGATATTATCTGTTTCAGGAATTTCTCCTACAATTGTTTTGCCTTCGCTCACATACGTTTTAATAAAATCGCTGATTATTGATTTCACTTCGAACCAATCGATATCCGCTTCTTTGCGCACGGTAACGAAGTTATTCATAATAAAAACGCCCTTTACGTAAGCATATTCGCTAAATAATGCTTCTGCAAGCGGTGCGTAGGTAACATCATCACCACGTTCAAAATCGACACTGCGACCCGTTAGCAGCATTTTGTTCATCACAAATTTGAGTGAATCGGGGTTAGGCGTAGCCTCTGTGTATATACTTACAATAAAATTGCTCATAGTTTTTCTTTAAGTAATGCAAAGGTAACAACAGAAACCTTATAGATAAAGTTTGAAAAAGGTTAAGTTTTTGTCGGATTCAACAAAAACACACCAATAACAAGGGTTTTATGGCAGATTTGCCTGCAAATACAATAAAAAACGCCCCTGTTTTACAACAGAGGCGCAAACACTTATTGAGCGAAAACACTAAAATTTAAATCCAAGCTTGGTGAACAAGAATGTTCCGCCAAAGCCCATTTGCACTGCATCCCAAGCGCCACCGGTTTCGGTTTCGTATGGATCAGTTGGTTCAGGATAGGTATTGAGCAAGTTAGCTCCACCCACTGTTAGGTGCATATTAGCAGTTAAATCGTATCCAATACTGGCATCAATTGTATTGCTTGCCGGATACGCATATTCAAATCCACTGTAGTTAATTAAGTTAATTTCGCCGAAATAATTCACGCGTAGATTAAGATTTAATTTTTGAGTGGCATATTCAATATTCAAATGCATTTTTACCGGAGGTGCACTTGCTAATAAGAATAATTCTTCGCGATCGCTGAAGTAATTATCTTCTTTCCCTTCAAGCAAGCTGTCGGTATTTATTGCAGTAACTTCCATTTTATTAAAGTTACCCGCATAAGTAAATGTTAATGTATTATCATTCAAATACAATTTATATGCAATAACGGCATCTAATCCCATTGTTTTAGTATCAACTGCATTAGTAAAGAATCGGGCATATCCAACATTTAATTGTTCTAATACAGAACCAATTACATCATCGTCTGTTCCAAATCCGTCGGTTAATACAATACGATCAGCAATAGTTACATAGTAGCCGTCTAAGGTAAACGATAACGATGAAGTTGGTTTTGCAGTAATTCCGAAACTGGCATTTAAACTTTTCTCTTCCGTTAATTCGGGAATACCTAATTCACGAGCAATTACACTTTTGTTATCCGCAATAACTTCATCAATAATTTGACCTGCTTCAACATTGGTATAAGTAGATGAGAAATAAATTTGTGCCAATGAAGGTGCTCTAAAACCTGTACTCACTGAACCACGTAAAGCATAATTTTTATTCAACGCTAAACGCATCGCCAATTTTCCGTTTAATGTATTTCCGAAATCGGAATAATCTTCAAAACGCAATGCGCCGCTTACAGCAAAATTATCTGTAATATCGGCCTCAACATCAAGGTAAACACCAATGTTCGACCTGAATTCATCAGTCACATCCGAAGGCTGAAAACCCGGAAAACCTTGAGCTCCACCCGGACGTGTAGAAGTATCGCCATCTACAATAAATAATTCACCATAGTTTTTCCAAGATGCATCTTCACCTGCAAAAATATTATAGTTATCTATTCTGTATTCGGTTCCGTATGCAATGTTTAATCCTTTTAAAACATTATCGAAGTATCGTGAAAAATCGAGACTTGTTGTAGTTTGTGCTAATGAAAATCCACCATCATCAAACTCTGTTGGCGATGCTAAACCCATGGAAGCATTTAATGTATTGCGACCATAATAGTGCAATTTATTTTTTCCCATCGTAGTATTAAAATCTACATCCCAACCATTTAAATCGCCGCGAATACCGGCAGAAATTGAATGATCACTTACAACAGAAGCAATAATTGGGTCGAAACCAAACTCATAAATATCTGTAATATTTCTATCTTCATCGGCAGCACGTGTATATGCATAAGATTCAACATCTCTGCTGTTTGTTCCACCAAATGCATAAAAATGTGTTTTACCCGTTAATGGAATTTTCATGTTAAACCAAGCCGTAAAATCAGTTACTTCGGCATCGCCATATTGATTGCGCACATCTGTATTATCAGGAAAATCGCCGGTAAATTCCGCGCGATTGGTATGTCCGCGATAATGATAATCGGCTGTTACATTTATAAATCCTGATTCACCGATTTTAAATCCATAATTACCATTTAATTGTAAGTTTTGCCCGTCTAATGCACCGCCATCAAAATTATATTGAGCCAAATGTGCACCGGTATTTACGTTGCCTGTAAATTCATTAACACCTTCTTTTAAAACGATATTAATAACACCCGCAATGGCATCAGAACCATATTGTGCAGAAGCGCCATCACGTAAAATTTCGATGCGTTGAATGGCAGCAGCAGGAATAGTATTTAAATCTGTTCCCGTATTTCCGCGACCGCGTGTTCCAAATATATTAATGAGCGCACTTTGGTGATAGCGCTTTCCATTAACCAATACTAAAGTTTGGTCAGGACCTAATCCGCGCAATGTTGCCGGGTCAATATGATCGGCACCATCGGAACCACTTTGTCGGTTCGAGTTAAATGAAGGGGCCGCATATTGCAACAACTGGTTAATATCTAACTGACCGTTTGCAGCAGTTACCGCAGTCACGTCAATTAAATCTACCGGCACCATACTTTCGGTTGCCGAGCGATTTAAACTACGCGAACCAACAACTTCAACTCCTCCGAGGTTGTAAGACTCTGCTTCTAATAAAACGCGCAAAGTTGTTTGTGCACTAACCTCAATTTCTTGAGTTGCGTAACCAACATAAGTAAATACCAAGGTGGCAGGCACTTTTTTAAGTTCAATTAAAAAAGCACCGGTGGCATCGGTAACTGTGCCGTTGGTAGAACCTTTTTCAACTATTGTTGCACCGGGCAACGCACCACCTTCCAGGTCGGATACGTTTCCTCGAATTTGTGTTTGGGAAAAAGCTACTGTCGTAAGAAACACACAGCAGACTAAGATGTAAATGGTTTTCTTCATAGATTTTGGTTTATTGTAGAGCTAATTTAATAGTTTTTTAATATCCCGTTAATCGCTTTTGCACATATCCACTTATTGCTGTGTATTTATATAGCCGACTTACCTTAATTCAAATTAAATATAACTGCATAAAAAAAGCCGACATGATAGTCGGCCCAAAAAAATAAAATTAAAATAATTTTATTGCAAGATAACAGTCTTAGTTCCTGCATATCCATTTTGCGATACTTTAACAAAATAAGTGCCTTTTGGAGCATCTGTTAATGATATTGTTTTATCATAAGCACCACTGAAATTATTAATTGTTTCTTCATAAACAATTGCACCATTTATGTCGGTAACGGCAATTTTAGTATCGCCTGTTTGATTGAGATTAAATTTAATATTAAATGTGCCGTCGCTCGGATTTGAATATACTGTTAAATTGCGCGGATCCATTAAAGGATGTAACTCATTTAACTGCTCTTTTTCATTTGTTTTCGGCGCTTCACTATCTTTAATAGAAGTGATGCGAATAGTAACATTACGTTTTCCATCAACAGAACTATAACTATATGCATTGCCCGGTGGCATTGGTTCTACATGATCGAAAATTATATTTGGCGAATTTCCTTCCTCATGATTTTCAAAAAAATACATACGATTTTTTACTTCACCTAATTCAACTTCTGTTTTTTCGGTTTTACCATTTCTTTCATAGGTAATTTTCACTTTATCACCGGGAGCCGTTTCGTTCATAAAATCCATTAATTCATCATAGTCACTTACTTTTTCTCCATTAATTTCTTTAATAATATCACCTTCTAATAAACCTGCTTTTGCAGCGGGTCCATCAGGTGCTAAACCTGTAATTACTACTTTATCATCTTCATCATCTAAATACACACCCAAAAATCCGCGTGTAGGTGTATTCATTTCGAATAATTGCTCAGGATTAAAGTTTTCCATCTTGGTATTAAATGAATCCAAACTTTCGGCCCAATCATCAATTTTTGTGGTATTTTCTTTCAACACAATATCAATTGTTGCTGCGTTTCCATTGCGCAAATAAGTAACTTTAACTGTTGAACCGGGAGTATATAAGCCAATTACTTCACTCAAGTTTGCCGGAGATTCAATAGTGCGATGATCGATTCCGGTTATAATATCCCCTTCCATTAACCCTGCACCGGCTGCTGCTCCGGCTTCAACTAAACCTGTTATTCGTGCCCCTTCGAGCTCTTTTTCCGTATAAACTCCTAAAACAGCCTTATTTGGCGTCATAAACTTTAAACCTTCCAGTTGTTCCATCTGAAGTTCAGGCATGGCGGGCATTTCGGGCATTTCAATATTGCGCAGTTCACCCATCATATCTTCAAAAGCTTGCTCATCCCAATCAAAATGGAAACCGGTATTGATATCGATGTTCAGCTGATTCAACTCGTTCTCAATGCCCAAATCTTTGAGAAATGCATCAATATTAAAATCGTCGAGCGAATTGATGTTTGTATCAATATTCACCTGCTTTCCATCAACATTAGCATCAATTTTGATGCGTATCGGCGTTTCCGGTTGCTGTCCAAATGCACTAAATTGCATTGAAGTAAGCAATACAGAGACAAAAATTATAAGGAACCCTTTCATGTTTTTATTGATTTGAATAAATAATATTGCGCTAAAAGCCTTGTTATGACTATCACATGACAAATTTAGCTTGATTGTGAAAGCAAAGTAGTTAAATGTCAATTAAAAGATGTTAATGTTGCGTTAAACCCCTTTAACACCGATTTTAACACTTGTAAATTTGTAGAAATGTTAAAAAACCGCATTTGGTTAATAGTTATTCTTATGAGCGCAGCTTTGCTGGGTATCATTTTGGTTCAAGTTTATTGGATTAGAAGCACTATTGCCCAAAAAGAACAGGTTTTTAGTTTTCACGTTAATGAAGCACTTAATAAGGTGGCCGACAAAGTGGAGACTAACATAGCAGCTTCTATGCTAAGCAGTCAGATGAACCTGTTTTTTTCTGATTCTACCTATTGGAGCACCGGTTCCGGGAATGATTCACTAGCCATTTATGACGGCATAATGAGTGATAGCATGATGGCCATTGCATTGGAATCGGCAAACGCATCGGGCATCGACTACTTTAGAGCCGATGTTAAAACGATGGAACCCTTCGGGCATGAAATTACACCTATGGCTGCGGGAAGCGACAGGCCTACCATGATTTTGGAACCGTTAGAATATAAAGGCGATGCAGGTGGCACAAACGATGCTCTGATTGGGGACATTTTAACTGATATCGACAGGCAACTGCGGATTAATTCCAAACGCATTAAAAAAGCAATGGAACAAATGATGTTTCAAATGATGCAACGAGGAATTAAACCGGAGCAAACAATTGATACCGTTTTTTTAAAAAACACCCTTTACCACGAACTCGATAACAGAGGTATTACCACCGAGTTTAATTTCGGGGTATTAATGGATAATGAGTTTTTTATTACGAATGCTGCTACTAAAACAGATATTAATGAATTAGCCGCTACAAGTCACAAGGTGAGTTTATTTCCGGATGACATGTTCTTTAAGAATGACGTTTTACTTGTTAATTTCCCTCATCAGCAAAGCTTTATTTTGAGCAGTATATGGTCGCTATTAATTGGCTCACTGATATTTACTTCTATTATAATTGGCGTTTTTTATTATACTGTTGTAATTTTATTGAGGCAGAAAAAATTGTCGGAGATAAAAAATGATTTCATCAACAACATGACGCACGAATTTAAAACTCCATTAGCCACCATTTCATTAGCTGTAGATGCAGTTAATAATCCGATGATTTTAAAAGATGAAAATAAAATAAAACACTATACGCATATCATCAAAGAAGAAAACAAACGCATGAACAGTCAAGTCGAAAAAGTACTGCAAATGGCGTTATTAGACAAAAATGAAATCAGCTTAAGTAAAGATGATATTGATATACATGATATTATTTATCGCGCAGTAGAAAACATCACTTTGCAAATTGAAGAAAAGGGCGGACAAATATCAATGGAGCTTGCAGCAGAGCAATATGAAATAACCGGCGACGAAGTGCATTTGAATAATGTTATCAGCAACCTGCTCGACAACGCAAATAAATATTCACCTGAAAAACCTGAAATTAAAATTTCAACCGAAAGCGATAGTAAAGGCATTTATATAACTGTTGAAGACCATGGTATCGGCATGAGCAATGACAATATTAAAATGATATTCGAAAAATTTTATCGCGTGCCAACGGGCAATGTGCATAATATTAAAGGCTTTGGATTAGGATTAACCTATGTAAAAGCAATTATTGAAGCACATCATGGCACTATCGATGTAAAAAGTCAACTCAAAAAAGGAAGTCAATTCAAATTATTTTTACCAATCACCTGATTAAAATTATTTTATGGAAGAACTCAAAACAAAAATCCTGCTAGTTGAAGACGATCCAAATTTTGGAGCAGTATTAAAAGACTATTTATCAATGAGCGGCTACGATGTGCGATTAGCCACTGATGGAGAAAAAGGTGAAGACCTGTTTTTTAAAGAAGAATTTAATTTGTGTGTATTGGATGTAATGATGCCCAAGAAGGACGGCTTTACATTAGCTGCTCAAATAAAAAAAATAAATCCGGAAATGCCCGTAATTTTTCTAACTGCAAAAACATTACAAGATGATGTTTTAGAAGGCTTTAAGGTTGGGGCAGATGATTATATTACCAAACCATTTAATAGCGAAGAATTATTGTACCGCATAGCTGCCATCTTAAAACGCGGCGGAAAACTCCGTGCCAATAATCAGCAAAAAGAATTTGAAATTGGCATATACCATTTCAATTACAAAACAAGAATGTTAAAAAACGGAACAACAGATGCTAAATTATCACCCAAAGAAGCTGAACTGTTGCGATTATTCTGCCTAAAAGTAAACGATATTGTATATCGCGAAGAAGCACTCAAACAAATTTGGGGCAGAGATGATTATTTTACCGCACGCAGCATGGATGTATTTGTAACTAAACTGCGCAAATACCTAAAAGATGATCCCACTTTGGAAATTGTGAATATTCATGGGAATGGGTTTAGGTTGAATACAGCGGAGGGGGACTAATGTGCTAATGTGCTGATGTGCAAATGTGCAAATTAAACAGCCGATGCAATGTGCTGATAACAGCCGGATGTGCAAATGTGCAAATGTACCGATGTACCAATTAAACAGCCGAAGCCGTGTGCAAATGTACCGATTACACAGCCTTAGCAATGTGCTGATATACTCAGGTGACGATGCACTAATTAAACAGCCAATGGAATGTGTAAATGTACCAATTAAACAGCTGAATGCAATACAGTAATAGGCAAATTTGAGTATGGACTCATTCCAGTTTAATTGTAAGAAGCATTGTTTGAATTAAAATGGGAGATGGGGAAAAATTGAAACGATTTTTTAGGTCAGTTGAATAAAGGTTACTAATTTATAACATCAAATGAATCATAATGTAAAGTACTTAAAAGCGATGTGGCGGTGGAGGAATACATTGATTAAAATTTACAAATAAATTGCATTTTTAGCAAATTTTACTTTATGCAAGTGTATTTAACTCATAATGGGAAAAACGGAAAAAGTCTAGGATAAGCAAACAAATAAACTATTGTGAAAATAGTTATTAAAGTCCAAGTAATAAACAAACTGCGTGATTTTCCCCTTATTACTAAAAAGAAAATCGTGTTTACCAAGAACAATAAGGTAATAACAGACCCAAATATTCTATCAAATTCATAAGGGCTAAATAATACTATATCATCACTAAAGTCATAATACTCCCTCTGTCCAATAGACCACCAAAACCCAATAATTATTATTGCAGTTAACAAAAAATATAGATATTTAAAATACTTATTCACAAACTGCCTCCAAGTCTTGAATTTGCGCCCCTAAGAGAAAATAATACATAATCATATAATCTTTATTTGAGTCCGAATACAAGGAATCTGTGTCAATCTTTTGATAAAATAAATAATTCGATTTAAGTATTGATAAATCAGCGCGCTCATTATTTTCTTTCATCCAGCCTGCTATCAAATAATCTTGCAATGCGCTATTACGTTTTAATAATTGCGAGTGAAAAACATCTTCAATGTGTTCTTGGCTGTTACCATAAACAAATAGTCCAAAGTAAGCATCTTGGACAAAATCCTTTCCATAATATAGTGGATATCGGTGCATGAAAAACATTAGCACAATTATAATAATAAAAGTTGATAAAAACCATGCGGAAATTAAGAGTAATTTATGCATATCAATTGTCTATTTCAGGGTCAGTTTTTGGTCCACAAGCTGTAATTGAGGTCAATAAAATTATAAATGCAATTTGTTTCATAACTATTGTCGAATGCTAAACGCATTTTCTTGTAATAAAGATATACTTCAAAACTCAAAAGTGCAATAATATCGATATTCAAATGTAAATCTACAAAAAGGCAAAACAACACTTAATTCAACTGCGTATCATCAACACTACTTAAATACCTATTAATTTCATCAACAATTTTAGATACAGTATCGGCTTGAAATGGCGATTGCAATCCGGCGTATGCTACCAATTCTAAAAAAGATTTACTGCCGCCGGCTTTGCATAAACGCACATAATCGTTAAAAGCTGCTTGCCTGTTGTTACGGGCTTTTAGCCAAAATTGGAATGCACAAATTTGAGCTAATGTATAATCGATATAATAAAATGGCGATTGATAAATATGTGCTTGTGTTTGCCAGAATCCGCCTTGCATTAAAAATTTATTGCCGTCGTAATCTTTATGCGGTTGATATTTTTTTTCTATGCTGCTCCAATAATTTTTACGTTCGGCAGGTGACCATTCGGGATGTTCATAAATGCCGTGTTGAAATTCATCTACACCAACACCATAAGGTAAAAATAACAGCGAATCTACCAAATGCGAAAAACGATATTTATCTGCTTCGCCATTAAAGAAATTATCCATCCAAGGATAAGCAAAATATTCCATGCTCATGCTGTGAATTTCTGCGGCATCGCTGGTGGGCCAATAGTACTCGGCAGTTTCAAATCCGTGACTCATATAAACCTGAAACGCATGCCCAACCTCGTGTGTGAGCACATCTATATCGGCACTTGTGCCATTAAAATTCGAAAAAATAAATGGTGCTTTAAATCCTGAAATATAAGTGCAATAACCTCCACCTGCTTTTCCTTTTTTTGCCACGAGATCCATCAACTCATTATCTAACATAAAATTAAAAAACTCGGAAGTTTCATTCGATAATTCGGCATACATTTTTCTGCCGGTTTCAATTATCCATTCCGGTGTTCCTTTTGGCGTGGCATTTCCATTTTTGAATGTTAATGGTTCATCGTAATACTTTAATGCCGACAAGCCCAATCGTTGCGCTTGCTTTTGTTTTAAAACATTTGCCATTGGTACAATTTGTTGGCGTACTTGCTCGCGAAACCCCTTTACCATTTGCGCGTCATAATCGCTGCGCAACATGCGCAAATATCCAACAGGCACAAAATTTTCGAACCCTAATTTAGTTGCAATTCGATGTCTTGTTTTTACTAAATCGTCAAATATGTTATCAAGCGCAGATTCATTATCTGCAAAAAATTGCCATCTCGAATTCGCTGCTCGCTCTCGAATACTTCTGTCGGTTGAACGCAAATACGGCACTAGTTCAGCAAGTGTTTTTTCTTCGCCATCAAACGGAATGGCTGCACTTGCAATCAATTCCTGATAAGCAGTACTTAATTTATTTTCAGTAATTAAATCTTCAATTATTTCAGGCTTAAATGCCTTTAACTGCATCTCCGCAATTCGAAACAATTGTTTTCCGAAACGCGCTTCAATTTCAACCCTGAATTTTGCATTAATTAAAGCACGGTAATATTCGCTCGACAATTCCTCAACCGAAGGTGAGTTCTCATCAAAAAACGCTTGTTCATGCGCATAAAATATATCGCGCGTATCAATGGAATGACGAATTGCACAAATCTGATACATGGTATCAAAGCCACTTCGCAATGTGTTTATTGCACTCATTACCTCTAATTGCGCTGCAGCCGATGTGGCATCGGTAAATTGTTGTAACAATGCCTGAAAATCAATCTTCATTTGCTCAACATCAGGCCTTTCGTATGGATATGCTGAAAATTTCATTAAGTGCAAAATTAAGCATCCCATGAACAAATGTACCAATGTACCGATGTACCAATTAAACAGCCGATGAACAGCCGGAACCAATTAGCTAATGAAACAGCCTGCCAACCAGGCGAAGACCGGATATGATATTTTCACCGTATTAAACTCCGCGTTCTCCCCCTGTTTCTCCCTTCCTCCGCGTGAACAAAACGCCACTCCACTTACAACAAACCCTACACTCAGTAGTCGAAATCGAACGTAGCAGCACAGTTTAGTTAATTACCATAGGCAAAATCGATGAACAAAATCGATTTTAGGCAGTTGATATAGCTTTAACTGCGGAGTGCGCTAATTTGAATGTTTTGTAAGTCGTAACTTTGCCTTTCAATTTATAAACCTTGAACGACCCGAATTCTGCATCTCGTAAGAAAGACCATATAGAAATGGCATTTGAGAGTCAGACTTCTGCTTTGCAGAACGACACCCGATTTTATTACGAGCCTTTACTGCAAGGCCATTCGGGCAATAAAGCTGCAGGAACCAACTTTTTAGGTAAAGTGCTGCAAACACCAATCTGGATTAGCAGCATGACCGGCGGAACTGAACAAGCCGGACGCATAAACCGACACCTGGCGCAAGCTTGCAACGAGTTCGGAATGGGAATGGGGCTGGGTAGTTGTCGACGATTATTGGATGATAATACCTACTTCGAAGATTTTAACCTGAGACCCATTATTGGTGACGCACAGCCTTTTTTCGCCAATCTCGGGATTGCACAAATAGAAACCTTACTCGGCAACAACGAGGCTGACAAGATACACGCATTAGTTGCCAAACTGCGTGCCAATGGCTTGATTATCCACGTAAACCCTTTCCAGGAGTGGCTTCAACCCGAAGGCGACCATTTTACAAAACCTCCATTAGAAACTATCCACCAATTAGTGGAACTTGTTGATTATCAAATTATTGTGAAGGAAGTGGGTCAAGGTATGGGGCCGGAGAGCATAAAGGCATTGCTAAAGCTGCCAATTGCTGCGTTAGACTTCGGTGCATACGGCGGTACCAACTTTTCCCGATTAGAATTGTTAAGGTCTAGTGAAGCGCATGCATCCTTATATAAAGATTTAGCGTTTATAGGACATACGGCTACAGAAATGACGGATTTTGTTAACAAGGCTGTTGAAGAATTGGGAGCAGAAAGAAAATGTGGCGAGGTGATTATCAGTGGCGGTATCAGCAACTTTTTGGATGGCTATTACTGTATGCAAAAAATTGGGCTTAATAGTGTTTATGGTCAAGGTTCGGCATTCCTAAAACCTGCACAAAAGGACTATACAGCGTTGAAAACGTATATTGAAAGTCAAAAGGAAGGGTTAGCTTTGTGTGCTGCGTATTTGAAAGTGAGATAGTAAACCGGTTTTATAGGTTGAAAATGAAGAAGTAATTGACGCAGCTAAATATTAAATTAAATTAAAATTCCTGCGTGGAATACCATTTGCTAATTTGTGAATTAGCTTATTGAAACATGGCAAAGATTAAAGGTTTTTCGAAGCTCAGCAAAACAGAAAAAATCGCATGGTTAGCGAAACATTTTCTGACGAGTAATCCGTTGGATATTGCGAGAGAATTTTCGAGTTATATGCATACAAATGCAGAAATGCAAAAAGTGTTTGATGGCATTTCTGAGAATACACTTACCAATTTTTATTTACCATATGGTGTTGCACCAAACTTCGTAATTAATGGTAGAACTTATGTTGTACCAATGGTTATTGAAGAAAGTTCAGTTGTGGCTGCAGCCAGCGCCGGAGCTAAATACTGGAGCGAGCGCGGTGGATTTCATGCAGAAGTTATTTCTACTACAAAAGTGGGACATGTTCACTTTTTATGGAGAGGCAACAGCGAAAAATTATTCGAATTTTTTGATACTGAATTAAAAGATATATTAATTGCAGATGTAAAACACCTCACCGAAAACATGGAAGCGCGAGGTGGTGGATTAAAAAGTATTGAATTAATTGATTGCACACATTTAGAACCGGAATACTTTCAACTGAAAGCAACATTTGAAACAGTTGATGCAATGGGTGCCAATTTTATTAATTCAGTTTTGGAAGAATTTGCCAACTGCACAATTGAAGAAATAAAATCACATACTGCATTTACCGGAGCTGAAAAAAATGTTGAAGTAGTTATGAGCATCTTAAGTAATTACACACCTGAATGTGTTGTAAAAGCTTGGGTAGAATGCGATATAAACGAACTCGGCACTTTTGATGAAGGACATACCACTGCGCAACAATTCGCACGCAAGTTTAGCACTGCAATTCGCATTGCAAAACACGATATGTATAGGGCTACTACGCATAACAAAGGTATTTTTAACGGTATTGATGCCGTTATTTTAGCTACAGGAAACGACTTCCGTGCCATAGAAGCCTGTGGTCATGCTTATGCCAGCCGCAACGGTAAATACGAAAGCTTGTCGAGCTGCGAAATAATTGGCAACAAATTTATTTTTTCATTAGAAATACCATTAGCAGTTGGAACCGTTGGTGGATTAACAAAATTACATCCTCTCAGCAAACGCTCTCTAGAAATATTGGGTAACCCAAGCGCAAAAGAATTGATGAAAATTATTGCATCAGTAGGTTTAGCGCAAAACTTTTCTGCTATTAAAGCATTAGTAACATCGGGCATTCAAAAAGGCCACATGAAAATGCACCTAACCAATATTCTACGTCATTTTGGTGCAACCGATATTGAAATTCAATTAGCTGCTACTTACTTTACCGATAAAACAGTTTCTTTTTCGAATGTAAGAGCTTACCTAGCCGACTTAAGGGATGGGAAATTATCTGCTGAAAAAGGCTGATATAAGAAAATAGTTTAGTAATTTTAATTTACTTGCATTACTTTTATAGAGATAAGTGTAGGTTAAACGCACGTTGTAATGTGTTCATATTTTAATTATTATCAGCTATGAAAATCCCACTTCGTAAAGTTCGCCAAGCGATAGTATTTGTGTATGCCCTGATGCTTTTCTCTTCCTGTAGTAAAATTTACCAACCACAAAATATAAGTACAACAGGCAACGAAGCAGCATCCGCTCAAATAGAACAATTATCATACAGCAACCAAAGTCTCTCAGGAATTTCATCGATAGAAATAATTTCAAACTCGCCGGTATTTTATGCGCATAGTGACGAAACAGCTGCTGCACCTGCACATGCAATTGCACAGGAAAACAATAAATATTCATTATTACAACCCATCTCACCGATTATAAAAGCCGATACTTTGCCGCTTGACCCTACCGGTACACCAATTATAAGTAAAGAAAACAATACAGCATTAGCACTTGGAATAATAGGGATATTGTTTCCCATTGTCGCTATAATTTTGGCACCGATAGGACTTGCAAAAGCTAAAAAAGCTAAAAAACAAATTATTGACAACCCTGAAAAATACAAGGGTTTAGCACAAGCAAATACCGCAGTGGCCTTAAACATCATCTCACTTGTGCTTTTTGTGCTATTAGTGATTTCCCTCATTTTTTTAATATTGATTTTATTTCAATTTCTTGCAATATAAGATTTACTTGCAAAGTTTGTTTCATAAATAAGATCTGCAATTATTTACAACTGTTATTTATAATTAGGTTATATCTTTGCAATATGCAACAATACTATGCACACGGCAAGCTGCTGATTAGCGGTGAATATTTAGTCCTTAAAGGAGCAATGGCCTTGGCCGTGCCAACCAAATACGGACAGCGAATGACTGTAGTTGAAGAAACAAGTGCCGACAACATTTTACATTGGCAAAGCTTTGATGCAAATAATGTTTGTTGGGCAGAAGTTATTTTTTCGAAAGAAGACCTGCAACCATTCAGGGGAAGTGTAAAAAATATAGATGATAAAACATTTGTTACACTGCAAAAAATTCTATTGAGTATTCGCAAAAAACAAAACAGCTTTTTACGTACACCCGGCAAAACTACTATCACAAATCATTTAGAATTTAGCAGAGATTGGGGATTAGGAAGCAGTGCAACATTACTCACCAACTTAGCTCAATATGCGAAAATTGATGCTTTTGCGTTAAATACTGAAATATTTAAAGGCAGTGGTTATGATATCGCTTGCGCACAATCATCGCAACCTATTTTTTATAAAATTGATGAAGAAGGAATAGTTTTTGACTCGGTGCATTTTAATCCGCCACAACCTGAGCAATTTATGTTTATTCATTTAGGCAATAAAGCAGATTCGAAAATTGCTGTTGAAACTTTTTTGCAATCAGAAACTAATATTCCAAAAAAATTCGCAAATGAAATTGAAGTTATTTCTGAAATTTCGGAAGCCTTACTTTTTTGCGATGACTTTAACGATTTCATGCAATTACTCGATGAACATGAAGATGTAATGCAATATGTTTTGCAAGAAGAGAAAGTAAAAACGGCTCGTTTTGCAGATTTTAAAGGCGTTGTAAAATCTTTGGGCGCTTGGGGTGGCGATTTTGTAATTGCCGCTTCCGACATGGAATCAAGCGAGATGATTGCCTACTTTAAAGCTAAAGGCCATTCAACAATTATCAGTTACAGCGATATGGTTTTATAACATTTAAGTAACTAAAGGCATGACAGAAAATGTAAACCTTGCAATTTGTATCTTTATTGCCTAAATTAGCATATGAATACTGCAACCATAACCTGGCAAAGCCCATCGAATATAGCACTGATTAAATATTGGGGTAAACACGGCACTCAATTACCAAATAACGCATCTTTGTCGTTAACCCTTAGTCAGGCCGCCACGACTACCTCTCTTGCCTTAAAAAAGAAAAAGAAGAAAACAGGTATTGAACTCGATTTTAAATTTGAGGGCAAGAAAAATGAGCTTTTTGCAGACAAAATTGCAATTTTTTTAACGTCACTAAAAGATGAATTACCTTTCTTAAATGAATATGCATTAGGCATTAATTCAGAAAACAGCTTCCCTCATTCGGCAGGTATTGCCAGCAGTGCATCATCTATGAGTGCGCTTGCACTTTGTTTATTATCGCAACATATGATTGCGGATAAACGCGAATATAAACCGGAACAATTTTATCAAAAAGCATCACATTATGCACGCTTAGGCAGTGGCAGTGCTGCGAGAAGTGTTTATCCTGACTTTGCAGTTTGGGGTAAATCGGCACATATAAAAGCCGGAAATGACAAATATGCGATTCAATATCCGAATAAATTCAGCAGCGATTTTAACGATTTACAAGATAGTATTTTAATTGTAAATGAAAAAGAAAAAGCAGTTAGCAGCAGAGCCGGTCATGCATTAATGAACAATCACCCGATGGCGAAACAACGTTATATAAATGCTGAAGCGCGCATGAAAGATTTATTAAGTGCACTTGCAAAAGGCGATTGGGATTTATTTTGTACTACAGTTGAAATTGAAGCATTAGAATTACATGCTTTAATGATGACCAGCAATCCATCTTTTATTTTAATGAAATCGGGCACGTTAGAAATAATTGAGCGCGTGCGCAGATTCCGTGCTGAAACTAAAATACCGGTTTGCTTTACACTTGATGCCGGACCAAATGTGCATTTATTATACCCTTACTTCGAAAAGAAAAAAGTGCGCAATTTTATTCAGGAAGAATTATTGGAATTTTGCACCAAGAAAAAAATTATTTACGATAGCATGGGCAGTGGGCCACAATTGAGAATTGACGATTAATACCATGCAAAAAAAATATCCATCAAAGCTCATGCTCTTTGGCGAATATGCAGTAATTGCAGGAGGTGAAGGACTTGCAATTCCTTATCCCGATTATACTGCTGCATGGATTTCCAACTCTACATCAAGCAGCGCATATCAACCGCACTTAATAAAATTTTGCAGTTGGTTATTTGAAAATGGTTTTGAAGCGCAATTAAATTTAAATTTATTTGATTATGATTTGCAGCACGGTCTTGACCTAAGCTCTAATGTACCTATTGGATATGGTGTCGGAAGCTCAGGTGTTGTTGTAGCAGCTGTATTCGATAAATATGCCATACAAATTCCCGATTCGTTAGATGCATTAAAAAAGGTTTTAGCATCAATGGAAAATTATTTTCATGCTACCAGCAGCGGATTAGATCCATTGGTTTGTTACTTAAATAAAATGATTCATGTTTATCCGCAAGGCATAAATATTATTGAATCTGATTTCGAGCTTCAAAAATTAAAAATAAAGCTAGTCGATTGCGGTGCATCGAGATTTACACAACAAATGGTAGCTACTTTTAATGAAAATAGAAGCGATGCTGCATTTGAAAGCGCCGTGCAGGAATACAAACAAATATCGAATAATTGTATTGCGTCTTGGTTAGCCTGTGATGAAGATGGGCTGATAAAACACCTGCATAAATTATCTGCATTGCAATTACATAATTTCGGATTTGCAATCCCTGAACACATGTGCGAACGATGGCAAGTAGGGCTTACAACAGGTAATGAATTAATGAAATTATGCGGTGCCGGCGGTGGCGGTTTTTTAATTGCGTTTGAAGTGCAATAAACCCTTCTCATTAATTATTTCATCATTAAATCAACAAATACCGGTAAGTGATCTGAGTATCCGCCAATGTATTTAATTCCGGCATAAGTTCTATCGGGAGAATCGCCATATTTATCGTTGTGGTAAAGCATCCAATCTTTCTTCACAAATAATGCCGATTCGGTATTCACCTCTAAAGATTTTCCATTTAATAAACTTGATGACACAATTATTTGATCTAATGCTTGCCAATTGCCTTTGAAATTATAAGAACCTAATCCCATTGCTTGCATATTGGTCATTAAGTCGACTAAACTTTCATCGGCATAATTATTTGTAACACCGGTAGCCATTAATATATCTTTGATGCTATGATCAACAGGCGTGTCATTAAAATCACCCATAATTACGATATTGGGATTTTCAAATTTTGCATTTATTGAATCGACAGCCTGCTTTAAGGTTAATGCAGCGGCTGCACGCTTTGGCGCACTTACTTCTTCACCTTCTGAACGGCTTGGCCAATGATTAACGAATATATATATCATTTCTTTTTTGCCGCTGATGTTTATCTCTCCGCTAACTAATAAAATATCTCTGGTAAAATCAATAGTATCGCCGGGAAGCGTAACATGTATAGCCTTAGATGATTTTACTTTGAATTTACTTTTATTATATAGCATTGCCACATCAATTCCGCGCTCATCGGGTGAATTGTAGTGAACATATCCATAATTACCTGCTTTTAGATTAGCTGTGTTAGCCAGATCTTTTACTACAGCCTCGTTTTCTACTTCGCATAAGCCAACTATAGCAGGCAACACATCGGCACCGGTTGCAATTACATTAGAAAGATTTTCAAGTTTGGTAGCATATTTTTTTGCATCCCATTTGCGGTCGGCATCCGGTAAAAAAGTTTCATCGTCTTTTGTTGGATCATTAATGGTGTCGTACAAATTTTCGAGATTGTAAAACATAATTCCGAATCCGGCACTAGATGTTTCACTTGTTTGTGCGGCACATGATAAATTAATTAGGACAAATAATAATAAAAGCGATTGAAACCTCATATGTTGTTATTTAATAGCATCACAAATTTACCTTAAAAGCATTATAAAATTTACAAACCGATAACTTATTGGTTTAATTAAATATTAAGTTTATTCAGTTATAGCTCCAGCAATAATTCAGTTACGTCCATCCCGAACAATAATTGCTCAGGCTTTTCCAATTGTTCTTTTACACGAACAAGGAAACTCACCGATTCTTTTCCATCAATAATGCGATGGTCGTAACTCAATGCCAAATACATCATTGGCCGTATTACTACCTGGCCATTTAATGCAATTGGTCTATCTTGAATTTTGTGCATGCCTAAAATGGCACTTTGTGGTGCATTTATAATCGGTGTACTCATAAGTGAACCAAAAACACCGCCATTAGTTATGGTGAAAGTTCCGCCTTGCATTTCTTCGAGCGACAATAACCCGTCGCGACCTTTAACTGCAAGTTCTTTTATTTTTGACTCCACTTCGGCCATGCTCATACTTTCTGCATTGCGTACTACCGGCACTACTAAACCTTTTGGCGTTGACACGGCAATTGAAATATCGCAAAAATCATTGTAAACAACTGAGTCTTCATTAAAATACGCATTAACAGCCGGGAATTGTTGCAACGCATTGCAACATGCTTTCACAAAGAAACTCATGAAGCCTAATCCAACACCATGCTTTTTTTCGAAGGCTACTTTATATTTTTCACGCACAGCCATAATAGCACTCATATCAACTTCATTAAAAGTTGTGAGCATGGCAGTTTCATTTTTAACACCTACTAATCGTTTAGCAATAGTTTTGCGCAATTTACTTACCTTTTCTTCGCGCTGATTGCGTGATTTTTTTCGATAAGCTGCTACAATTGTTGCACCACTTGCACCTTGCTGAATAAATGTCAACACATCGTCTTTGGTAATTCTGCCACCTGCACCTGTTCCTGCAATTTTTGATAAATCAATATTATTTTCACGCGCAATATTTTCTGCTAGTGGCGTTATTTGTTTTTCAACAATTGGGGTGGATGATACAACCGGTTTTTCAGCAAGTTTTTCTGCAATGGGTGCATCAACTTTCTTTGGAGCTGCATCTATAGATACGGAGGTGTCTAACGTTGCTATAATGTCGCCGATTTTTAATTCGGCACCTTCGTCAGCCTTTAAAGAAATGCGTCCTGATTTTTCAGCAGGAAACTCTAATGTTGCCTTATCACTTTCAAATTCGCAAAGCGATTGATCGAGTGCAACTACATCGCCATCTTTTACCAACCATTTAGCCAAAGTGACTTCGTTTATAGATTCACCAATTGTTGGCACTTTTAATTCGATTATCATATTTGTTTCAATAAAGTTAAATAATTTATTCAGCAAATGCTTGCTCTACTATATCTTGTTGTTCTTTTGCATGAATTTTTGCAAACCCTGTTGCCGGCGATGCGCTAGATTTGCGTGTTGCCTTTCTTGCAATTTTAGTTCCCAATAAATTCCATATATAATACCATGCTCCCATATTACGTGGTTCTTCTTGCACCCACATTAATTCAGCATTATTATAATTTTCAATTTGCGCTTTCAATTGTGTCATTGGAAATGGATACAATTGTTCTAATCTTAATATTGCAATATCGTTTCTATTATTTTTTTGTTGATAATCTAACAAATCGAAATATATTTTTCCGCTGCAAAGTAATATCCGTTTCACTTTATCTTTTACTGCGTAATTATCTCCGATTAATTCATGAAATTTCCCATCAGTTAATTCTTTTAAATTTGATTGCACTAAAGGATGACGTAATAAACTTTTCGGACTCATATTTACTAACGGCCTTCTAAAATCGAAAGCTAATTGACGGCGCATGGCATGGAAGAAATTGGCAGGTGTTGTAATATTAGTTACAATCATATTTCCTTCAGCACAAAGCTGTAAAAACCTTTCCAAACGGGCACTTGAATGTTCCGGACCCTGACCTTCATAACCGTGAGGCAACAGCATAACTAAACCACTCATACGCTGCCATTTACTTACACTTGCAGCAATAAATTGATCGATGATTGTTTGTGCACCATTATTGAAATCGCCGAATTGCGCTTCCCAAATTACAAGGTGATCGGGAGAAGCCAAACTATAGCCGAATTCAAATCCCAACACCCCAAATTCACTTAACAGCGAATTATAAATACGAAATTTACCTTGTTTATTTGAAAGATAATTTAATCGAATATACTCTTCATTTGTATTCTCTTCGCGCAATACAGCATGGCGATGGCTAAATGTTCCTCTTCGTACATCTTGTCCGCTCATGCGCACATCTTTTCCATCCAACAAAATGGAACCGTAAGCCATTAACTCTGCTAAAGCCCAATCTACTTTTTGCTCAGCAATTAACTTTTTATTTGCTTCAAATAATTTTTCTATTTTTTTCAGCTTCACATATCCTTCCGGCACCTTGAATAAATTATCAACCATTTGTTTCAGATTACTTTCCGAAATTTTGGTTTCAGGTAAATTCGCAAAATCGACAGGTATATCAATAATCTTTTTTAATTTGCGCCATGCTTCTTCCGGTGCTTGATATTGGTATGTTAAGGGTTGCTGTTTAATTAAATCAAGTCGTTGTTGTAATTCATTCCAGAAATCTTTTTCCAAATCTGTAGCCAACTCTTTATCAATATCGTGACTTGATAATAATTGCTGCACATAAATCTCCCGCGGATTCTTTTTGTTTTCAATCAGCTTATATAATGCCGGCTGTGTGTATTTTGGATCGTCGCCTTCATTATGTCCATGTTTGCGATAACAAACCATATCCACGAAAATATCTTTATTAAATTCTTGTCTATAATCTACTGCTAATTCGCAAGCAAATACTACGGCTTCGGCATCATCGCCATTAACGTGAATTACAGGGGCTTGAACGGTTGCTGCATAACTTGTACAGTAATTACTTGTTCTGGCATCATCAAAATCGGTTGTAAATCCTATTTGATTATTAATTACAAAATGTATTGTGCCGCCAACACTATAACCTTTTAAATTGCTCATTTGCAACACTTCGTAAACAACGCCTTGTCCGGCCACAGCGGCGTCACCATGTATAGTGATTGGTAAAATTTTATCCCAATCTTCGGCATACATTACATCTGTTTTTGCGCGCACAAATCCTTGCATTACCGGATTAACAGCTTCAAGGTGAGATGGATTTGGTGTAAGTTTTAAATGCACCATTTTATCGCCGGTTGTTTTCACTTGCGATGAATATCCCAAGTGGTATTTTACATCACCATCGCCCATTGTGGTATCCGGAATAGTATTTCCTTCAAACTCATTAAATATTTGTTCGTATGTTTTGCCAAGAATATTAGCGAGCACATTTAATCTTCCACGATGCGCCATACCGAATACAAATTCAACAACACCTAAATCAGCACCGCGATTTATTATAGCATCTAAACCGGCAATTGTAGATTCACCACCTTCCAATGAAAATCTTTTTTGTCCAATATATTTTTTATCTAAAAATTGCTCGAATACAACTGTCTCATTTAATTTTTTGAGAATGCGTTGTTTCTGCGCCGTTGAAAAATCAATATGAATAGCAGATTTTTCGATTTTATCTTGAAACCATTTTTTCTCAATGGGTTCAATAATATAATCGTACTCAAAACCCATATTGCGGCAATATGCTGCTTCAAGATGCGCAATGATATCTTTTAATGTAGTAACAGGCAATCCCAATGTTGCCCCTGCGCCAAAACTCCTGGCTAAATCTGCTTCTGTAAAGCCCAATTGCTCCAATTTCAGATTAGCATGTCGGTCCTTTCTTGGTTTTAGCGGATTGGTAGTTGCAATTAAATGTCCCTTTTCCCGATATGCGAGTATGAGATTATAAACTTTGAGTTCGTCAGCCAAATTTTGAGCTGAAACACTCTCTCCTATTGTATTTGAGTGCCCATTTGTTGAAAAATTAGTTTGCGCAAAGTCGAAACCCTCGAAAAACTTTTTCCATTCTGCATCAATTCCTGCGGGATTTTGCTTGAAAGTATGATATAACGACTCAATATAAGCCGGTTCTGCGTTTGCGATATATGAAAACTGGTCCATTATTAACAATGTTTGCCTGTGTAACAAAGTATTATGCACTTTGGTTTGGAGGTGCAAATATCGTGGTTTTTGAGGGGAAAATGCGGTTTGGTGGCGAAAAATTGCGCAACTGATTTGGAACGAGGATGACGCGGATTTGGCAGATTAACGCGGATTTTTGGGGTTTGTAATATGTAAATGATTTAGTGAAATGTTGAGGTTGGTTGTTAGTACGCTGATTGGCTTTAAACTGGTAGTTTAGTATAACGCAGCGGATGACGCGGATTTGGCAGATTAACGCGGATTTGCTTGGTCTGGAAAATGTAAAGGATTTATTAAATGTTGTGGTTGGACATTAGTAAGCTGTATTGATATAAACTTGTAGTTTTGTATGATGCATATGAGTTTAGCTTATCGCGACAATGAATACCTGCACAAATCCGAAATTCGAGTTGGATTAGATGACCTTGGGTTTGAGCGCGGGTTTGGTGTATTTGATTATTGCAGGGTGAGAAATGGAAAAATTACTTTTCTAAATGATCATCTTGAAAGGTTAAACCATTCGCAATCGGTATTGCAATTTAATGAGCCTTTCGATATGCAAATAATTCGTGCAATTTTGATGAAATTGCAACAGGCAAACGGTTTAGATGATGCCTATTTTAAGATATTAATTACGGCAAGATTGGTGGAGCAAAAATTAGTTCCTATTGTTACCATATATCAAGATGCCTGGAAGCCATATCCGGAGCAAATGTATAATAATGGCATTTCATTAATTCTGGAAGAATACAACAAGCCGTTTCCGCAATATAAAACGACTTTTTATTTAGGTTCATTTAGAACTCAAAGCAGAATGATTAGCAATGGCAGTGAAGATGTTTTATTTTATTTTAATGATGAAGTTAGAGAATGCTCCCGTTGCAATATTTTTATTGTAAAAAACGGTTTAATTTATACACCGGATAAAAATATGTTGTGGGGTGTTACCCGCAAGCATGTAATGTTTTGTGCAAAAGCAATTACAATGGTAATTGAAAAAGATATTACAGTAAGTGAATTGTTTTCGGCTGATGAAGTATTTATTACCAGCACTACCCGAAACATAATGCCTGTAATTAAAATTGAAGATAAATTAATTGGAACCGGTAAACCAGGCAATGTAACTGCCAGTTTAATGACGGCTTTTAATAACTATTGTAACAACTATGCTGAGTGAAATTCAACAAACGCTACTTGAAAATGCGGACCCGGATTTTGCGCTAAAAATGAAAACAGTTGCTCCCGGTGCAAAACGGATTTACGGTGTGCGTATGCCCGTGCTTAATGAAATTGCCAAAACTGCCAAGGAGGGCGGGTTTGAGCTCATTGAACAATTGTGGGAAGCAGGTGCTTATGAAGAGCGCATGTTGGCGGCAAAAATGTTAAATAAGGTTGCGAAAAAAGATCCTGAAAAGGCCTTAGCATTAGTGCATAAATATTCATTTGAGATCGACAATTGGGCTTTGTGCGACACGCTAGGCATGCAAAGTTTAAAAGCCATAAATAAAATTCGGACAAAAGAAATATTTAAGCTTTCTGAAACTTTATCCAAATCGGAGTTAATGTGGCAAAGGCGACTGTCGATGGTATTACTAGAGGATTTTTGCAAACAACCCAATTTACATCCTGCTATACAGGCATTAGTGACCATACATAAAACCGATAAAGCATACTACATCAAAAAAGCGGTGGTATGGTTAGAAGCAAGTTTAGGTAAACATTGAACTAAACACCAACTTTTTGCATTTATAAAGGCAAAATAATATATGAACTGGACAGATTTAGCAACGGAATCAGATTTAGCAGAAATTATAGCAAATTCGTTTAACCAACCACAGGCCATTTACAAACACAGTGTTACTTGCGGAACAAGTGGTCATGTAAAAATGATGTTAGATGGTGCTGATGCGCCTGAAAATATGGTGTTTCATTATTTAGATTTATTGGCAAATCGTGCTTTATCCAATAAAATTGCTGAAACCTTTAACGTGCATCATGAATCGCCGCAAATTTTGGTGATTAAAGATGGAAAATGTGTATACCATACATCACATTTGGCTATTAGGATGGAAAAAATTGTTCAATTTGCTGAATCTGTAGCATAAAATTCAGAAATTGGGGCTATATCAATTCCAAAATCTTCTTTTACAAATTCAAATTTTCCTTCGGGTTTTACACCACACAACCAAAACACAAGTTTATCGGTGTAATTATCCAAATGGGTAATTTGTTGAATTCCATGTTCCACAATTGGATCTAGCGTTGTGGCCAATACAACACCTCCTAAACCTTCATATTGCCATGTTATTATTGCTCCCTCAGGAGTTTGCTGAATAACTTGAGCACCTTTTGGTACTTTTGTATATGCACCATGAGTATGCCAACAAGCATGCCTTGGCTTTAAACCGTTATAAACGGGATGCGAATAATCGGTAACAGCGATTGGTGGATTATCGGGATTGGCTACCCACCAATAATTATTAACCGGCCTATCCTCCCATTTAGCCCCAAACAATTCTTCAGCCGCATCGCCTTCCATAAATATTTTTTTACCTTGAGCTAAGAAAGCCAAAATAGCATCTTTTTTTTCAACTATAGCCTTTTGGTTACTTTGGAACGGTATAATCAATGCATCATAATTCAACAATTGTTCAAGTGTTATATCATACACATAGATTAATTCAAATATGTCTTTATATTTTGGAGCTTTTGCGAATGTATATTGGCTCCATACGCCGTTAAATATTAAAGCTACTTTTTTGCTCATGATAATAAATTTTAAATGTTAAATTTTTACAAGTGCTCGTGTTGTTACAAAATCAATTAATTTTTGATAAAATCGACCAATTTCATCCCAAGAAGTTTGACCTTCACTATTTGTGCCAAAAAGTAAATCAGCCATTGGGCCGCTTGCGGTTAATACCATCAAACCCTCGGTACTGTGTTCATCTATAACTATAATTGGTCTATTCCATGTGTCGGCCATTAATACATCCTGAGGCTGTGAAGTTTCAATGTAACCACATGCCCACCAGCCGCTAATACCATGCGTAAAATTAAATTTATCAAAATCGATGCCTTCAAATAATTTATGTTTATCATTTACTAAATGATATCGAATATCAATAGTTTTATAATCGGTATTCATAATCCATTTATTTCCAGGAACCCAATTGGTGTACCAGCCATCAAAGCAAAACAGTACTTTTCCTTGATTTAAAAATTGCAATATTTTTTCTCGAATTCGATATAACGCAATATTATCTGACCCATTTGGCACAACTAACAAGTCGTAACCTGTAAAATCCGGATCAAATATTGAAGTTATTTCCAATAAGGTATAAGCAATTTTGTTGTTGGTTGTAAACATATGTTCAATACCTTCAACATTATTTGAGATTACAGCTGCTTTTAACATAATTAATATTGATATAAGGGTAATGCAATAAATTTATCATTTTCCGGTTGCATATGATGCTGAAAAAAATAATCACAATACAAACAAATGTTTTTTAGTTCTATTGTTTTTTCTTTTGCTGCTTCATAAGTAATACCAAGATGTTCACCCATTTTCCATGGTTCACCTTCATTTAAGGCTTTAAATATTGTATTGTTGGCAATACGTTCTAATACATCACTTATTTTCTCAGACCTTGCGTCACCAAGCGGGTAATAAGTACCGGGGCAGCATGGATTTATTTTCCAAAGTTGTATTGAAATTTCTTGAGGAATGTTTTCTACACCGCCTAAAAAGCCAATTGCACCTGACAAAATTGCGCAAAAATTATGCTCAGGATTTTTATACCAGATATCTTTTTCCATTGCCCTTCCTCGAGCCCAATTTCCACCCAACCACATATCTTCACTTGCACCCCAAAAGCCAAAGCTTAATTCTTTGTGCAAGTAGGTATCTTTTTCTATTAATGGACTGGTATTATCGTCAATCATTCCGCGTGAAAGAAATAAGTTACGCAGCCAATCAATCCTCTCTCCCTTCTTTTTATGATAACGATCAATACTTGCAATATCAATTCTGGAAACGCCCTTTTCAAGTATAATATCCAAAAGCGCTCCTGTCAGTAAGTCGCCGTTAGTTTGTAACATAACTTGTGTTTCGCCTTTATACTTAATTTTAACAGCATCTAAAATTGCAAATAATTTGTTTTTATCTGCCAAAGGTTCGCCGCCTGATAAGATTAATCTGTCAACCTTTACAGGTAAATTATTTACAATTTGAAGGCATTCTTCGGTACTAATTCTGGCTCCATCAGGGCCTGACAAATTATAACAATGGTCACACTTATCATTACACAACTGTGTAAAAACCCAATAAATCGATTCACAATGGTTATAAGTATCCATAATTTTTTACAAATTTTTCCAAAAATCTATTTCGTCCTGCACACCGGTGACAGTATCATTAATAAAAGCATTTTTGTTATCAAATATTTTCAAGTTGCCATGTTCCATATATCCGAATTTATCACCCATTAACAATGCTTCCTTAAGGTCGTGAGTAACAAACAAACTGGTAATACCAAAGGTTCCGCAAATTTGTTTAAACAAAACCTGCATGGTTGCTCTTGTTTCAGTATCCAAATTGCCAAATGGTTCATCAAGTAATAACAACTTCGGTTTAATAATTATTGCCCTTCCAAAAGCCACTCTTTGTTTTTGCCCTCCCGATAGCTGATCCGGCATTTTATTCTCGTGCCCGTTTAACTGAAGTTCATTTATCATTTCAGATACAGTTTCATTGATATGCGGAACCTTGTGACTTCGCAATTTCAGACCAAAAGCGATATTATCAAAAACATTTAAATGCGGAAACAATAATGGCTCCTGAAATATATATACGATATCGCGTTTACTTGCGATTGTATCATTAATCAAGATATCATTAATTATGATATCGCCGTTATCAGGTTGCAGCAGCCCTGCAATAATTTTTAACAAGGTAGTTTTTCCACACCCAGATTTCCCCAGAATACTCAATGTATCATGCGCACGCAATTGCAACGAAACATCTTGCAAAATTTGTTGGCTGCCAAACGATTTACTAATATGGTCAATTTTAATAAACATATTTATACTTGGTGATATATGATTCTTTTGTTGATCCATAATAAAAATAAAGGAGGCAGTATTAATATTAAACTACTTAATGCCGACAATTGCACATTTGCTTCGCCTATATATTGATATACCCTAATTGTTAATGTTTGCACTTGACCTATTCCAATAAATTTAGTTAAACCGAATTCAAACCAAGAAATTAAAAAGCTTTGAAAAAAAGCAATCATTAATATTTTCCCGGAAAGCGGAATAATAACCTTAAAGTAAGTCTGCTGTTTATTACCACCCAATGTTGCAACTAAATCACTATACGATTCCAATTGTTTATTCCAATGAGACATAAACAGGATAATGTTAAAGGGAAAAACAATAATAAGTTGCGCTAAAATTACGCCGATTAATGTTCCGTTTAGTCCTCCTAACACAAAATAATAATTTAAGCAAGCAGCATAAACAACCGGCGACAACGTAAAAGGCAAATAGGCGCATAATAATAACATGTGTTTATTTTGCTGTCGAGAAATTTGTCTAGATATTGCAAATGCTGCAGGAACTGCCAAAATAGATACCGAAGTTGCTATTATTAAAGAGTTTGTTAAACCAATAATCAAATTATTTCCTTTACTAAATATGCTTATTATCGTATCAAAGCTCAATGCACTCGGCATGATACCGGGAAATCGCCAAGATACTGCCAGTGCCAGCATTGCCATAAATAGTAAAGGGAAAACAAATGACCCCAATAGCAAAAATAATAATCCCTTTTTAGTTGTTTTCATGATATAATTTCTTCTTTTTAGTAAGATAAAATAAAATGATAACAATAAGCACTGTATAAGCAATAGCCATGCAATATGCCAATGGAACGTCCTGAAGGTTAAATCGTTGAAACTTATTGGCAATAACTACCGAAATAAATTGGGGAGTTTGCCTTCCCAATAACAATGGAATTTCATAGGAGCCCAAAGTAAATATACCATATAAAACTATTGAGGGGAAAGCTTTTTTAAGGATGATTGGTATAATAACTTTTTTCGTAACCTGACTATTCTTCGCGCCAAGGCCTTTTGCTATATCTGCCAATTCAATCAACTTCTCATTTTTAAATATTCCCGCAAACAGTATTGAAAAAAAAGTTGAAGCTATTACAACATGGGTAATAATAATACCAAAACTAAGCGCGTCGTTTGTTAAATCAGGAAATGTTTCAGGTGATGAAGATATATGAAAAAAATAAGCAATACGTGAAAATAAACCGGTTGGATTAAATAATTGATACGTTACGAAGCCTGCTACAATGTATGGAAGCGCTAAAGGTATATAAAACAAATAAGCACTTTTACCTTTATCAATATTTTTAGTATAATTAATACTAATTGCTAATGCAACAACAACTGAAATAATAATAATTATTCCGGTAATGCCTAAACTATATAAAAACGATATTCCAAATTCGTTGGAACCAAAAAATGTTTGCCAGTGCCCTAATGTAAATCCATTAGAAAGTATCCCCGTAAGTCCAAAACTATTAAGTATAGCATAAACAAGTCCTGCTAATAGTGGTAGTAGCGTAACAAGCAAATAGATGGTAATTGATAATATATTTCTTTTATTTTTCAATAACTTGAGTTCTAAAATCGTCAAACAACCTAATCATATATTCCGGGGCAATTTCCATTAATGCATACTGTTGTATATCACTGCGTTTTGGTGCAAACTTCCGTGTTGGGATTGTATTAAATTTTAGTTGCCATTCAGGTGTTAATTTCGCAAGATTAAGAATAGTGCCATCACCCCAAATTTCCGGCTTCATTTTTTCATATTGGGCTTCCGGGCTCATTAAAAAGTTGCACACAACCATGGCACCGGGTACATTTGGCGCGTTAAAAGTGATACCCATGTAATGCGAATTTTGAATAGTTCCGCCGGTAAATACATATGCCCTTGAAGAAGCCGGAAATAACCCTTGTAAAACTTTATTGTCTACTTCTCCATCATTATTGCTCATACTGAAAAGCAACTCGCCATTAGCAAACATTTGATGCAATTGTGCTAAACTGTTAGGAAATGTTTCACCTTGTTTCCAGAAGTATGGTTTAATTGAATTGATGTAATTCCATAGTTCTGTTGAATATTGCATATACTTTTTCTCATCAAACTCACCGGCAAGTGCATCTCCACCGCCCGCAATGGTAATAAGCCACGATTTTAATAATGTAAGTCCCGTAAACTCATAAGGTATAGTAAATTTACCCGGATGCGTTTTTACAAATTCTGCAAGAGAAGTAAGATCTTTTGGTGGATTTGGTACTTTCAATGTGTCATATAAAATAGCAAGTTGTACATTTCCCCATGGGCTTTCCATTCCATCTGTTTTTTGCTGAAAGTCAATTCCAATAAATCTGTTTTCAAAATCAACCAGAGCTGCATTAGGTAGTTTATTAACAAACGGCCCATAAAGTCCATTTACTTGTCGCATTTGAAAAAACGTTTCCCCATTAATCCACATCAAATCAATATTCCCAACTTTTTTGTTCACTTCAATATCATTCATAATCAATTTCACCACTTCATTTCCTTGTCCGGCGGCAATTTTCAAGTTGATATTGTATTTTAATTTTAATTGAGGAATTACGTATTCATTCATGTATCTATTAATATATGGATCACCTTGCCACATGGTTAAATTAACTGTTGTGCCACTAGCAGATGTAACAATACTGTCCCAGGGCTTACTCAAATAATCAACCGAAACTGCATTATTGTCATTTTTACATGCAGATAATACAACAATAATAAGTGCAAGGAATACAAAAATTTTCATACAAATAAATTAAAAGCTGCCCGATGTTTCACGAGCAACTTTTCAAATTAAAAATTATATAATAAACTAAATTGGAATTGACGTGGTGCGCCTGAATTTTTAATCTGCAGGTTACCACTATCTGCAGGACCAACTTGAATTTGATTGCTTTGAGTTGCATTATTGCTGTAACCGCTCAAATTTTCTGCATTCAACACGTTAAATACATCTGCACGGAATATTAAATCACTTTCACCAATAGCAAAGGCATATTGTCCGCCTAAATCAAACAATGTATTCCAAGGTAAACGATCGCTATTTCGAGCTTCACCCGGAGAGCGGTCACTATTTCCAACGTAAGCATTTCCAAATGACCGTCCGTCGCCATTTAAATCGGTTGTGCCATAAATTGAGGCATCAGGAATTCTATTAATTGGCTGACCGCTTTGCATCAAAGAGGCAACTGTAAACGATAAATTTTCACAAGGATAATAGCTATAAATCATATTAATTACATGCGTTCTGTCATTAATAGATGGACCCCATTCATTATCAAAATTATTAGCATCCATAGCCTTGAAGTTGATATCCTCAGTATTGTTTTCCAAAAGCGAGAGTGTATAAGTTATGCGTAATGCATAATTATCGGCTCCACGTTCTTTTTGAAAATTAAAACTTGCCGCATAATATTTCGATTCACCTGCTGTTTCGGTCATTACAATATTTTTTGCAATTCCATTTAATGTATCGCCATTTATAACAGCATAGTTACCATAAACAGGAATTGGGCGTGTCATATCTGCTTCAGTTTCTGTGCGAATATCATCAACATTGAAACTTTCGTCAATCGGATAGGCAGCCGGTGCATTTAAATCAACTAACCTAAATAAATTAAATGACCGATTATGAACAAGGTCAATAAAAAATAATTTATCATTTGAAATTTGATTTTGGTAGCCAATCATAAATTGGTGTGCATAAGGATTCTGATACCCATTAGGATTTAAAATCCTTCTTTCATAAGCAAACAAATCTTCACGTTGGCCTTCCAAATCGCTAGCTACAGGGCCTTGCAGATAATCAACAGGCAAAAACGATGCTGACAGATTACCCTCATAAGTCACTAAGTCTATATTTGTACTTTCAGGTAATATGCCTTGGTTAATTAATTCCTGAATTTGCGCTTTATAATCTTCATTTGTGGAATTCTGCTGCAACGCATCACTGTAAATTGCATAATTAATTTTGTCGTAAAATATGCCATATCCAATTCTCAATGAATGCTTATTATCAATTTTATAATTGGCACTGATGCGTGGACCAATATTATTTAAATCTAACTTTTCGCCACCACCTTTACTTAAATTATCAATATCATAACGCACCCCAATTGTTGCATTAAATTTATTTGAAAAATTAATTTCATCTTCTGCATAAACGCTAAATACATTTTGTGTAGCACTAATTGCTGAAGGGCGCAATTCAACACTGTAACCTAATACTTCGGCGTTTGAAGGAATATCGTTAACATTTAAATCTGCACCAACACCACTGGCTACAATTGCATCCAGCTGGTCCTGTGTCAGCTTAACAGTATAAAAACCTGCGGGTGTGCCACCACCAAATAAATCGTGCGCAGTACTAATAAATTCTGCACCTGTTTTAATTGTGTGTTTATTTTTATAAAAATTAAATTTTTGTTGAATTTGGTGCGTATTTGCTAAGTCGTCGAACATATAACCGGGATGCCCAATTTGTGCTATACCCTGATCATCAGGCCCAACTACAAATACTCCGGGATTATCAGGAAAGTTGGCGTTAGAATAATTCCATCTGAAACGGCCGTATAAATAATTGGTTTCTGTGCTAAAATTTGTACCTACGTAATTGTTTTTTAGTGCTATGTTAGCTGAATTCCTATCTTGGTCATCGCCCGCGCTAGGAAATAAAATACCACCTGTTAATCCACCACCTTGGCGGTCAACATTTACTACACCAATATTTGTGCGAAGTGATGTACGAAATTTACTGCTCCAGTTATGATCAATTTTTCCTGATAAATAGGTGAAATTATTTTGGCCTCTCACCGTTTCGTTAACACCCAGTGCAGGCGAATTCAATAAATTGTCTTTTATATCTTTTGTATACTCCACATTCATATAATAGAATGTTTTATTCGACTTAATGGCGCCCCCAAAACCAAAACCGGCTTGGTAACGTTGAAAGCCTTCCATTACCTGATTACCTGTTAAATCGCGCTGTGCGTATGGACTTTCCGCATCAATTACTGCACCCGGTCGAGAAATAACAAAGGCTTCACCTGCCAATTTATTACTTCCGCTTTTTGTTGTAATATTTACAATACCATTTGCTGTTAAGCCATACTCTGCAGAAAAGTTGTTTGTTAAAACTGTTATATTTTGTGTAAATCCAACAGGCATTGCAAATCTTTGCCCCCCCAAAAATTGTTCATTATTGTCTAAACCATCAATAAGGTAATTTGTGAACAATCCATTAGAACCATTAATTGAAACGTTAGGTGATTCAGGGTAAAATCCTGTGGCTTGAACTACATTCGGCAGGCGAAATAAAACACGTGTAATATCTCTGCCTTCCACCGGGATTTGCTTTATCTCGGTGATTTTCAATTCACTTGAAACTTCTGCATTAGTTGAATTAATTTGAGCACCACTATTTCCGGTTACTTCAACTGCATCCAAATTAACCTCTGACTTTTTTGCCAGCGTAATAACAATGCTTGGATTGTAATTACTCCGCAGTTCAATTCCGCTAATAGTGTTTTCAAAATAAGCATCACTTGCATTTACAACAACAGTATAGGTGCCGGAAGTAGACAAACCTCTGAATTTTACGATTCCGTTTTCAGGTGTGGTTTCAGTTATTTTGAGGCCAATATCATCGTTTACTAATTGAACTAATGCTTGTGCTACCGGCTTTGAAGTCAGCTGGTCATTAACTACAATTTCGAGATCAACCTGCGCAAATGCAGATGTAATAAATAAAGTAAATATCAAAGTATAAAAAATACGTTGCATAAAAAATGGTTAAAAAGTAAATAAAAAAATATAAAATAAAACGTTCTGCTTACAATATGGCCGGAGGTGCTCTAAGCGAAAAACGACTTTTTGAAATAAAGGATAAATAAGAAAAATGGTAAGTTAATAGTGATTTATTAACAGAAGCAAGTACACTCCTTACCATTGCTTCAAACTGACAAAGTGGACGACATTTTAATAAATATACTGCCACATCAGTAGAATTGTCAATATCTTGTTTACTTTCTAAACAATAAAATAACGTATCGTGACTGTGCAGATATTTGATTAATGAAGCAAACATATTTTTGCTTTCCCATTCCGCGGCATGCAATAAGTTTTCGGCAAAAGCCTTGCTGGAAACACCAACTAAGTAAACGCCTCCATCGGTTGCAGGGCCCAAAACAACCTCACTACATGCTAGCGCTCTTTCAGCTTCCAGCAGTAATTTTGGGTCTAATTCCGGACAATCGTTACCAATTGCAATAACATTTTCAAACCCGCAACTAAAAACATCCAACATAGCTTTATTGAGGCGATCACCAAAAGTTGATCCCTGCTGTTGGTTAGAATATACTACAAAATATGGTATTCCGGTTTTTCGAACTGTATCAACCGTATGCTGAATAAGTGAATTTGCAATAATCCTATTTGCTTTAATATTACCTGAGCCAACGAAATGCTTGTGTAAAGCTTCGTCGTTAGCTGTTCGCGTAAATATGATTATAGCAGTATTTGATTTCAAAAGTAGCCTAATTGGTGTCAAAAATAAGGAATTTGAAGGTTTCAAATGAAAAACAATACAAATTGTTATTCATCCGAAACACAGCTAACGAAATAAATCGGACTTGGGTTTGGAAAACTTAAGAGATTTTTAGTTAAAATTCTACCTTTGAAAACTGAAATCAACGTAATTTGGCAAAAAACAGTGCTAATTTCCAGAAATGTTAGAAAATCTTAATGACAGATGACAAATAAATCAGCCTTAATTATAATGATGAAGAACCCTGTTTTAGGCAAAGTGAAAACCCGCCTGGCAAAAGATATTGGAGATGCCAATGCACTGCTAATTTATAGAGAACTACTCCAAAAAACACAGGAAATAACCATTAACCTGAATCAAGATAAATTTATATTTTATGATGATGTTGTTGAGAGAAATGATTTATTTGACAATACAAAATATAAAAAATATGTTCAATGCAGCGGCGATTTAGGTGTACGGATGGATTATGCATTTTCTATCCCATTTAAAAACGAATACAAAGATGTAGTAATGATTGGAGCAGATTGTTATGACCTCACACAAGAACACATTGAACAAGCCTTTGAATCACTTGCCAATAACAATGATTTCGTAATAGGACCCGCTAATGATGGAGGCTACTATTTAATTGGTATGAAAAAATGGAATCGGTGGGTATTAGAAAATAAAAACTGGAGCACGGAAACATTATTTAACGAAACAAAAAATGACGTGATTGGCAGAAATGGGAAATTATTTGAGATAGAAAAACTTTCAGATATTGATACTATTGCCGACATTCAATCACATGCTAAACTATTAAACCTAAAATAGTAATATATTATTATTCGCAACTAACTTTATCAAACAGCCTAACCTACCACCGGCTATTTGCAATAAACAAGAGGCGTTATAGTTGCGTTAAACAGAAACTCAATCTTTTTTAAACCTCAAAACTGTTTTATTATTGATGTAACTGATGTTTATAAGTTGGAAACTCCCTTCAATCAGAGGTGTCTTGCTATTGCCAATAAATAATCAGTACTGCGTATATTTACAGCACGAAGTAAAAAATTAAAACATGCATCATGGGTAACAACTGGTCAAATAACAGCCTAATTAAATCAACAATACTCATTCTAATTACACTTGCAGTAGTGTTTGGTGTAGTATGGTTATTAATGCAAATTACCACCATATTATTTTATTTTATTATTGCTGCAATCATTTCTATTGTTGGCAAACCAATTTGCGATTTTATTCAACGGTTAAAAATCGGAAAATTTGCTGTGCCTGATTCTTTAGCTTCACTTATTACCATTATTTTGCTGTTTGGCGCTGTTTATGGCATGGTAAGTATTTTTACTCCGCTTGTTGTAGAACAAACAAACAACATTTCGCAAATAGATACCGAACGCGTGGCGGCAGGATTGCAGCAACAATTAGAATCAGTAGACTCAATGATTGTGCAATTTCAAAGCATCAATGACACAACACAATCTGTTGAACAAATAATTAACGACAATTTACGCAATTGGATTAGCGTAACATCTATAACACATATTTTCAATAATATTCTTGGTGGATTAGGTAATATAATTGTTGCGCTGTTTTCAATTACGTTTATTACATTTTTTTTCTTGCGAGATGATAAACTGTTTTACAATATTGTAATGACTTTAACGCCAACTAAATTCGAAGCAAATGCACGGCGCATCTTACACTCGAGTAAAATTTACCTGACGCGATACTTTGTTGGTCTTATTATACAATCGTTAGTAGTATTTATTTTAATTGCATCCGGCCTACTTATTATGGGTTTTGGTGCTAATAGTTGGTTAATTGCATTATTCGCAGGCATTATTAATATCATTCCTTATATAGGACCAATAATTGGTATGCTATTCGGAATGCTAATTGGCATTACAACCAACTTAAGTGTTGATCCAAGTTTTGACATCACACCATTGCTCATCCAATTATTAATACTTTTTCAAGGAGTACAATTAATAGACAACTTTGTTTCACAACCAATCATTTATTCTAATTCGATAAAAGCGCATCCGCTGGAAGTATTTTTTGTAGTATTGGTATTTGGCAGCCTCGCCGGCGTTCCGGGTATGATTGCCGCCATGCCTGTTTATGCATTTTTTCGTATTATTGCTAAAGAATTTTTCAGCGAGGCAAAAATCGTTAGAAAAATGACACAAGGCCTCGACTAGTGACAGGCAAACACACACATTAATTCATCTAAACCTAGCATGAACACGCACACCATGTAGGCTGAAATGGACAACTTTAACACTTTCTGTGTTAAAGACTCCAAGCAATAACGTTGTTGTTGTTTCAATTTTTCAGACCTTTAGTATAGGTATAGACACAGATATTAATTAGCTTTAACAATTAAACGATTTCATTATGAACAAAATGTTTACTTACTTTTTAGCTGTTGTATGCAATTTTGCATTAATTACTGCAGCAAACGCCCAAACCGGGCCACTAAAACCTGTTGCAAAAGCAGTCAGCGATTCAAGAAATGCCGGCATCAATTTTAAAACTACGGCGCCATTTGTTCAGCTTGAATCTCCTGAGTACAAAAAGCAAACATCCTTTTTTGCAAAGGATGTAACTTATGCGCAACTCGATTTAGCAGCAGTAAAAATTTTGCATAATCAACGAAATGCAGGCATTACTTTAAGCTTACCATTTAAAAATGGTTTACTGGAATTAGAGCTTGTTCAAGTAAATATTTTTGCTGAAGGTTTTCAAGTATTAACAGGTGAAGGCCAAGGAACACCTGTAGATTATATTCCCGGTGTTTATTATCAAGGTATAATTAAAGATGACCCAAATTCAATTGCAGCAATAAGCATTTTTGAAAATGAAATTATGGGTGTTGTTTCATCAAATGCATCCGGCAATATTAATATTGGTCGCTATGCAAAAGGTGGCCCAAGCGATTATATGATTTATGCTGACCAAGATATTTTAGTAACACCTTCAAATGCAGGCTGTGCAACACCTGATGATGCAGATTACTTAGATGAATTTCATCAAATAATGGATGCAGGCGGTGGAGAACGAATTACATCTTGCCCAAAAATATATTTTGAAGCAGATTATCAATTATATCAAAATAAAGGCAGTGTAACTAATACAACAAATTATGTTACCGGAATTTATAATAATTCTGCTGTAATTTATACTAATGAATCTGTTCCAACACAAGTATCAACTATTTATGTGTGGACTACGGCTGATGGATATTCCAGTGCATCATCATACGATGCATTAACTTCATTCAAAGCTTTCAGAACAACATTTACAGGCGATATTGCTCATTTGGTAGCACTTGACCCGGGTGGATTAGGAGGAGTTGCAGCAACAATAAACGGCTTGTGTAATTCCAATAAATATTGTTATAGCGATATAGATGCCACCTACAGCGATTTTCCAACTTATAGCTGGACAGTAATGGTTGTAACACATGAAATGGGTCACCTTTTTGGAAGCTACCACACACACAATTGCAGTGCATGGGCAGGTGGTGCAATAGATAATTGCTATACAACAGAAGGTGGTTGTCCGGCAGGCCCCGCACCTGTTGGTGGTGGAACAATAATGAGTTATTGCCATTTAACAGTTTATGGAATTAATTTTAATAATGGATTTGGCCCGCTTCCGGGAGATGCAATTAGAAATACTATTTCCGCAGCCGGTTGTGTGACTTCATGCGGTGGAGCACCGGCATATTGTGCATCATCCGGTAACAGCACAGTTGATGAATGGTTGCAAACTGTTGTCATGAGTGGAACAACTAAAAATTCGGGAAATAACAGCGGGTATGCCGACTTTACAGCTACTACCATTAATTTAACTCCGGGTGGCACGGCTTCATTTACCTTAACTCCCGGTTATACAGGAACTATTTATCCTGAATATTTTTCAATTTGGATAGATTACAATCAAGATTTTGATTTTAATGATGCAGGTGAAAATGAATATAATTCAGCTGCGGCTACAGCTGCGGTTAGTGGAAGTTTTACCGTAAACGCAGGCGTAACAGGAACAACAAGAATGCGCATTACAATGAAATATAATGCATTGGCAACTTCATGCGAAACATTTGATTATGGCGAAGTGGAAGACTACACCGTTTCATTTACTCCTGCAATTACTTACTGCAGCAGCGCAGGTACAAGCTCTGCAACACGTTACATCGATTATGCAAAAATAAATACCATTAATCGTACGTCCGGAAATGATGGAGGTTATTTTGATGGAACAGGAATTACCACTAACGTAATAAAAGGAACAACCTATACGTTAACATATAGTGCCGGATTTTCAGGCACTATTTATCAGATGTATTGGAAAGGTTGGATCGACTTTAATCGCGATGGTGATTTTGCGGATGCGGGTGAACAACTTTTTCAAAAAAATGCAACTTCATCAGGTTCATTTAACAAAAATGTTTTAATTCCTGCCAGTGCAAGTACTGGCACAACACGCTTGCGCTTAAGTGCAAAATATGGCGGATATCCAACTTCTTGCGAAACATTTTCCAATGGCGAGGTTGAAGATTATACATTGAATATAATGCCTGCTTTACCTTCCGGTGAAACGCTGCCATTCAGTTTATCAGTATATCCAAATCCAGGAACCGGCATTTATAATATTGAATATTTAAATGCAAGTTCAACTGGCATCACATTAACCGTAATCGACATTACCGGCAAAATTGTTAGCTATGAAAATATCGGCAGCGAAAATGGAATGATTGTGCTTGATATTACCAATGCGGCAAATGGTTTGTATTTTGTAAAAGTTACTCAAGCTGATGGCACAACAACAGTAGAGCAGATTATTAAACAATAATTATCAAGTATAATAAATCGTTAAAAGCAGACTATTCGTTTTAGGTAGTCTGCTTTTTTGTTGCCAAATTTCAAGTAGCTTTACATCGAACCAAAATGACAACAAATGCGTATATTTATTCATAACAAACATAATATGCGTAGCCCAATAATCCTATCATTGCTTTTGTTTACCACACTACTCACGCTTTCCTCTTGCAGAACTATTGATGGTGTGCAAACTAATTCGAAACCATTTACACATGAGCAGTGGACAACCCTTTTGCAAAAAAATGTAAATGAGGCAGGATGGGTAAATTATGAAGGATTTATTTCCGATAGCATCGCACTCAATAAATATATAAGCCAAATGGAACAGAATTATCCGAACAACGAAACCTGGAGTCGTGAGCAAATTATTGCATATTGGATAAATGCATACAACGCCTACACAGTTCAATTAATTATTCGAAACTATCCCGTTGTAAGTATAAAAGACATTAAACCCGGCTTAGCATTTGTTAATTCAGTTTGGGATATTCAATTTATTAATATACAAGGTGAAAAACTTGATTTAAATAATATAGAGCATAACATTTTACGCAAAATGAATGAGCCACGTATTCATTTTGCCGTTAATTGCGCCAGCGTTTCTTGCCCAAAACTATTAAACGAGGCATTCGAAGCAGCTAAGTTAGATGCACAATTACAACATCAAGCCAAAGATTTCGTTAATGACACGTCCCGAAATATCATTACAAGTGAAAATGCACAATTAAGTAGTATTTTTAATTGGTTTACAGGCGATTTTACTAACGATGGCTCACTAAAAGATTTTATCAACCAATTTAGTAATACAAAATTAACAGATGTTACGGTTATAGATTTCATGGAATACAACTGGAATCTCAATAAGCAATAGTTAAATTATTAACTATTTTTCTTCAAACTTGCACAATTCGGCATCTTTAAACTAATTTTAAACTTAAGTTTCATTTTATAATGGAGTTTGCTCAACAAGCGGAACTTATGTTTATAGATTTCAATTTAATTATTACTTTCAATTTACATTATTAACTACTATGCATATTGTAATTATAGGAAATGGAATTACCGGTATTACTGCTGCCAGAACATTAAGAAAAAATGCAGACCATAACATTACGGTAATTTCCGGCGAAACCGATTATTTTTTCAGCCGAACAGCGCTTATGTATATATACATGGGCCACATGAGTTTTAAAGATACACAACCTTATGAACCTTGGTTCTGGGAAAAGAATCGTATCCAATTAAAAAAAGCATGGATTAAAGCTGTTAAAACCGATAACAAAACAATTGTTTTCGAAAACGGTGAACAAATGCAATACGACAAGTTACTAATTGCATCAGGTGCTAAATCAAACAAATTCGGATGGCCGGGTCAAGATTTAACTGGCGCACAAGGACTTTATTCATTTCAAGATTTAGAACTATTAGAAAAAAATACAGCAAATGGTATTAATCGCGCCGTAATTGTTGGCGGCGGATTAATTGGAATTGAAATGGCAGAGATGTTGCATTCGCGACATTATCCGGTTACATTCTTGGTTCGTGAAAGTAGTTTTTGGAATAACATTTTACCGGCACAAGAATCAAAACTAATTACACAGCATATTCGCGACCTCGGTTTCGACTTAAGATTGAATGAAACTTTAAAAGAAATTAAAGGCGATGCCAATGGCAATGTTAGCAGCGTAATTACAGGAAGTGGTGAAGAAATTGCTTGTCAAATTGTTGGCCTCACCGCCGGTGTTTCGCCAAATGTGGATTTTTTAAAAGATAGCGGAATTACTATCGACAGAGGCGTAGTAATTGACCAATTAATGCAAACAAATATTGCCGATGTGTTTGCAGCAGGCGATTGCGCTCAGTTTCAGCAAGCATTGCCCGATAGACGACCAATTGAACAGGTATGGTACACCGGAAAAATACAAGGTGAAACCGCTGCATTAAATATGCTGGGCCAACAGCAAGTATATAATCCCGGTTATTGGTTTAACAGTGCCAAATTTCTGGAAATTGAATATCAAACCTATGGCACAGTGCTAAATACATTGCGTGAAGGCGAAGCAGAATTTTATTGGGAAAGCGATGATCATCAAAAATGCTTACATCTTGTTTATCGTCAAAGCGATCGTTTATTTGTTGGCATTAATGTATTCGGCATTAGAATGCGCCATGAACTTTTTAATACTTGGTTAATCGAAAAACAAAGTGTTGAACATGTATTAGCACATTTACGCGTTGCTAATTTCGACCCTGAATTTTTTCGCCCTTATGAGCCGCAAATTATCGATGCGTGGAATAAATTAAATCCGGCAAATCGAATTCAGCTCAAATCAAAATCAGCATTTAAAAAACTTATTTTCGGAAATTAATTGAACGTTTAGTTGCAAAAAAATAAATATGTCTCAGGCAAACAATAGTTTATCATTAGCAAATCCACATCCGGCCAATTTTAATGGCAAACAGAAATTAGGCTTAGCCATAACAGGGTTAGGCTTACTGGCATTTTTTATGGCATGGGCAGGTGCGGGCGGCGGACAACCACTTGTGTTTCTGCTTATAACTTTAATCGGATTTTTTGGTGGGGGTATTATTTATACCATTGGCAGTTATGGAAATCTGCCGGCAGGCATAAAAAATAACCGCGTGCTTTTTAGCTCAATTTCTTCTCGCGGGGCAATTGCTTGGATGGCAGGCGTGGTTATAACCGGATTCTACATCATGTTATATTGGCGGTCATACTGGACCGAAGTGTTTGGCACCG
>JANMLV010000139.1:0-3465 GCA_031372705.1 Bacteroidota bacterium
GATACACCATTGGCAAGTAACTTATTAAACTCTCCCGAAAAAATTGAGGTTAACGCACAACGTCATCCCTTAAAAAAAATTGGAACTGCTTCAGATATTGCAAAAATGGCTGCATTTTTATTATCTGACGACAGTGCTTGGATGACCGGCGAAATAATTCATTTAGATGGAGGTATGCATAGCATAAAATAATATTATGGGCGTTTATACAATCAAATCAACACAACAATTACCAATTTCAATTGAACAGGCTTGGGATTTTTTATCATCACCCAAAAATTTGCAAAAGATTACGCCTGCGCACATGGGATTTGAAATATTAACTGAAAATCTTCCTGAGAAAGTTTATCCGGGAATGATAATTCAATACAATGTTCGTCCGGTATTAAATATTCCAATGCGCTGGGTAACTGAAATAACGCATGTTGACCATCTGAATTTTTTTGTTGATGAACAGCGTGTTGGTCCTTATCGAATTTGGCATCATGAGCATCACTTAAAGGTAATTCCGGGTGGTGTTGAAATGAATGATATTGTTACTTATCAGCCACCTTTTGGCGTCTTGGGCAGCATCGCTAATATGCTTTTTATTAAGGGACAGTTAAAGGAAATTTTCGCATTTCGTGAGCAAAAACTGATTGAATTGTTTGGCAACATGCCCAAATAAGTGTTAAAGCTGCTTATTTTGTGATACATTGGTTATATTTGAAAAAAAAACCAATGCGAACAAAACTCCTCCTCTTGTTATGCGGCTTGGTGTTAATTACCATTTCAAAGGCACAATATAACCTCGTGCCCAATTACAGCTTTGAAGATTATAATACTTGCCCTCCTTTTATTTCAGGGTTTACCTATGATGCCGATGATTATGTAAACGATTGGTATGCAGGAAGCGGAGGAACACCTGATTATTTCAATGCTTGCGCAGGTGTTGGTTCTTGGGTAAGTGTACCGGATAATTTATTTTCATTATTTCAACCCGCAAGAACAGGTGACGCTTATGGTGGTTTTTGGACTGATTTATATGATAATAATTCATTTGTCTATCGCGAATATGTGCAAATTCAAATGACAGCACCATTGGTTGCAGGCGAATGTTATTATGTTGAATTTTGGAGCGCTCCTGCAACACAATCCGATCTTTTTTTCAGTAACCACGCAACAACTGATGCTATAGGGGCCTATTTTGCTGAAGATAAAATTGGCGATTCCTTTACCAGCGACGTATTAGATGTTTCGCCGCAAATAGATAATAACGGTTCAGGAAATTATATCGACCAACCCGGCGAGTGGACAAAAATTTGTGGTTTTTTTGAAGCAACGGGCGGTGAAGAATGGGTTTGTATAGGTAATTTTCATCCCGACGACGAAGTCGAAGTTGTAGCCTACGAAGGTGGCGTTTTAGATGCTGAACCTTTGGTTTATTTGTTTATTGAAGATGTAATTGTTAGCCCGGTTGACTCTATGTTGTATTTACCCGATACTGTTGTTTGCAGTCCTGTTGTATTATCAGGACCAACTTGTGCAAATAGTTATTTATGGAGCACCGGCGAAACTACATCTGAAATTACTGTTTATGAAACAGGCGAATACACCTTGCAAATGACAACCGATTGCGGAGTTATAACTGACACCGCTTTTGTTTTATTTGTTGAAGATTCTGTTTATACAAGTGAATCAATTACTGAAATTTGTTTTACAGAATTACCTTATGTCTTAATTGCATCACCTTCTTACGATGCCTATTTATGGAGCACCGGTGAAACTACAGGTAATATTACTATTGATGCTGCGGGCACTTATTATGTAACCGGATATGCCGATTGCGCTTCGTTTATTGATTCTTTTATTGTGGAAGTAATTCCGCCAATCGGATTAATTCCTGATTTAGGAGATGATCAATTAATTTGTGAAGCAACATGGGAAATAGTATTATCGGCGCCGGCAGGATTTGCAACATATGAGTGGAGTACCGGAGCAACAACTGAAACAATTACAATTAATGCTGCAGGCACTTATTCCGTTACAGTTGAAAGTACATGCGAAACATTTAGCGATGAAGTGACAATTACTGAAGACCCTTATTTAAATGCAACGATTAATTTGGGTGAAGATAAAATTTTATGTCCGCCCGCCGGAATTGAATCATTAATTTTAGATACCGGCGATGCATTACCAAACTATACTTGGAGCACAGGTGAAACTACTGCTGCTATCACTGTTATAGAACCCGGAACTTATTGGGTTAGCAGCGATTTGTTATGCAACGATCCGGCAGATACCATATTGGTAACCTATTGTGAAGATATTGCAGTTCCAAATGCATTTAGTCCGAACGGCGATGATAATAACGACGAATTATTCGTAATTGTTATAGACCCAAATCGCGTAATTTCATTCTTAATTTATAACCGCTGGGGACAATTAGTTTTTGAAGGTTCAGCAGCAGACCTTAGTTGGGATGGCACTTTTGAAGGAATACAGCAACCAATTGGCAGTTATGTGTATGTGCTCAATTATAAGGCTACATCAGGTGAAAAATTGGTAATGCAAGGTAATATTACGTTGGTGCGGTAGTATTTATTTGGAGGATAAATCTTTATAAAATCTTTATATGTCTTGCACTTGATTTTATATTATAATTATAATTGCCGACTTACCTTTGCCTCGTTAGTTTAAAGCAATGAGTATGTCTCGATCTTTAGTTTCCGGTAAGTCGCTTATACGTCAATTTGCAATTAGCATTGTAACCGTGCTCATAGTTGCTGCCGGCTGTTACGCCCTTAGCGATTATACAGGATATAAAACGGTAGCTTTAATTTTAATGGCTACTGTGTCGGTAGTTGCCATGTTTTTAAGTATTTGGCCGGTATTAACAGCTGCCATATTAAGCGCTTTAATTTGGAATTTTTTCTTCATCCCACCGCATTTTACTTTTCATATCAGTAATACTGAAGATACTTTAATGTTTTTGATGTATTTTCTAATAGCATCTGTTAATGGGGTGCTCACCTTAAAAATTCGCGAAACTGAAAAAGTATCTCAACAGAAAGAGGAAAGAGAAAATACATTGAAGCTGTATAATACATTACTTAACTCATTATCGCATGAATTAAAAACACCAATTTCAACAATAATTGGTGCAACCGATAATTTACAAGCTGAGGATATTAAATTATCTGAAATTCACCGCAAAGAACTTACAGGGGAAATTGCAAAAGCAGCCTGGCGCTTGAATCGACAAGTAGAAAATTTATTGAATATGTCGCGGCTCGAGTCAGGTGTTATTGCACCTAAATTAGATTGGTGCGATGTAAATGAATTAGTTTATGACATTGTAAACAGATTAAAAGACGATTTTAAAACACATCCATTTATAGTTAGTATTAAAGAAGATGTACCGTTATTTAAAATTGATCAAGGGTTAATGGATCAATTAATTTATAACTTGGCCTACAACGCAGC
>JANMLV010000144.1:0-3371 GCA_031372705.1 Bacteroidota bacterium
ATACTTTGCCTGCAGGTATTTACACTTTTGTAATGCATAATTATGCAGCTCAATTTACAGTTTTGCAAACTGACTAACTTTATTATTCCTCAATTAAAATGCCCATTTTACCCATTTGATAATCGCGAATTGCTTCCATAATTTGCGTTTGAGTATTCATTACAAATGGACCATAACTTTCAACCTTTTCGTTTAACGGAACGCCTGCTAATACGAGGAATATTGAATTTTGCTCCGTATGTATATTAACCTTATCGCCATCTTGATTAAATTGCAATAAATGTAATTTGGCAACAGGTCCATAGCCTTCAATAGTAATACTTCCGCTGATTACATAAATTAATAATGCATATTGCTCAGGTATAGTAAATGAGTGAATTGCCCCGGGTTTAAAATCACCGCGCAAAATAATAAGTTCAGGTTTCGCTTTTGCTGTTCCTTTTACATGCTGATAAGTTCCTGCAACAACTTGAATTGTACCCAGTTCATTCTCCAAACTTATTTTTGGAATATCTTCCTTATTTAAGGCTTGATAATTTGGTTGATCCATTTTATGTTCAGCAGGTGTGTTCACCCATAATTGCACTATTTCTTGCTCCCCTCCTTTTGCTGCAAATTCCACCGAAGGTCTTTCGCTATGCATAATACCCATTCCTGCATCCATCCATTGCACGCCACCGACTTTTACAACAGCAGCGTTACCACGTGAATCACGATGATGTACATCTCCCTTAATTATGAAAGTAACAGGCGAAAATCCTCGATGTGGATGTGGCCCAACTCCTACTTCACGCTGGTAGGAACCTTCAGCAATATAGCCTGTATGATGATGTAATAATAAAAAAGGATCAACTCTTTCTATAAATGCTGTCGGCATTGGCTGCCTTACCGGAATTCCGCCCATATCAACCATATCGGCAAATTGCAACACTTTTACTGATCTGTTCTGCATAATGAATTGTAAATATAAATTGTTAACTTAAAGTTCAATAACCCTACTTTTCCGTTTAAGGAATAATAGAACAGACCGCGTTTTTAACTATTTTTGCACCACATGCAGGCTTTAGGGTATTATTTAGCGTTACCACTTATTTATTTCTTCTCTATACTCCCAATGGGTATACTGCGCCAAATAAGCAATTTTGGCTACTTTTTATTGGTTTATGTATTCAAATACAGGAAGGAAGTTGTCTATCGCAATTTGCGTAATTCATTTCCTGAAAAGAGTGAAGCTGAAATTGACAAAATTGCCAAGCGTTTCTATATGGTATTTTCAGATACAATGTTTGAAACTATAAAAGCATTAACCATCACCCATAAAGCACTTAAGAAAAAATGCACCGTTAATAATTACGATTTGGTAGAAACATCGCTCAATAAAGGACAAAGTGTTATTCTCGTATTAGGCCATTATGGCAATTGGGAATGGGCAGGTGGTTCAATGGCCGTGCATGCAGGTTTACCCTTAAAAGCAGCTTACAAGCCGCTCTCTAACAAATATTTTAACAGACTTGCGGTTAGAAGTAGAACGCGCTTAAAAATTATGCTTATCCCTAAACGATTATTGCTAAAACATTTAACTGACATGGGAAACGAGCAAACACTTTTAGTGTTAATTGCCGATCAATCACCAAATCCGCGCGAACATTATTGGACTAAATTTTTGAATCAAGATACGGCTGTAGTAACGGGAATGGAGCGTATAGCACGTCAATATAATTATGCAGTTTACTATTCTACTATTAACCATATTAAACGCGGTAAATATGAAATCACCTTCAAGCTGCTAACCGACGATGCAAACAGTTTACCACAAGAGCAGCTAACCAAGATGTTCATGCAAGAACTTGAAGATGATATTCGCCGTGACCCGGGACCATACCTTTGGTCGCACAGGCGATGGAAATTGAAAAAACCGGCTGCGGTTTAATCAAATAATTTATACCCTATGGTGAATTGGAACAAGCTTTTACGAGTATCCACTTCAATTTCGCCTACATCAGTTTTAATCAGTTCACTGTATTTACTAAGGTTACCTTCGTATCGGGCATCAAAAGTTAATTTCTTCACATCAAAACCTATACCTGCCTGGTAACCCAAAGTCATTTCATCCCATTGAAATAAGGCATCATTTTCGCCAACACTTACGTGACTAAATACCGGTCCTGCTGTTAATCGGATGGTACTAAATGCCTTATATCCAAAAATAAGCGGAATATCAACCTTGTCGACGTTTATGCTTAAAAAATCAGTAATACCAAGCTCTTCCACATTTACATCCGCAAGGCTAACCAACACTTTATTTTCTGAGAACAGCACTTCAGGTTGAATAATAAATTTACCAAACGTTGCTCTAGCAAAGCCACCAAATACCAATGCAGAACCTTTTTCAGCCTCCAAATCATTCATATCGATTCCTGATGTGTTTACAACATCGAGAATTACGGTTTGCGCATAATTTACACCGGCTTTAACACCTAAATCAAACTCTTGAGCATACACCTGATATGCACTAAAAGCAACTGCGAGCAACATCATTTTTTTCATACTATATCAATTTGAATAGGCTATAAACTAAAATTGTGCCACATAAATTTTACCTTAAAAGATTCTAATTTTGGAACAAATAAGTAATCATGGCTAAAGCGATAAATTGGAATGTGCATTTGCAGCCTAAACAGGGAAAATATTTAACAGGTCCAAGATCAAGATTCAGAGAACTGCAGTTTGCCATTTCTGTTTTCATTGAATTTATAAAAGGTTTTAGAGGATTGCATTTTGTGGGTCCTTGTATTACAGTGTTTGGTTCAGCGCGATTTGGTGAAGATCATCTTTATTATAAAATGGCCAGAGAAGCCGGAAAAAAAATTGGTGAAATTGGATTAACAACATTAACCGGAGGCGGGCCCGGAATAATGGAAGCGGCAAATCGAGGTGCTTATGAGCATGGATGGAGATCAGTAGGCTGCAATATTGTGTTACCGGCCGAACAAAAGCAAAATCCATATATGCATAAATGGGTAACTATTAAATACTTTTTTGTGCGCAAAGTATTACTGGTAAAATATTCCTACGGTTTTATTGTAATGCCGGGTGGTGTTGGCACTATGGACGAATTTTTTGAAACACTTACACTTATTCAAACAGCAACCATTAGGAATTTCCCTATTGTATTGGTTGGCAAAGATTATTATAAAGATATTTGGGAGATGCTAAGTAAAATGGTTCACTCTAAAACCATTGCTCCTATTGATTTAAACCTTGTTTTATTTACCGACGATATAGATGAAGCCATTAACCATTTGGCCTTTTACATTAACAAGCATTATAAGTTAAAACACCTTAAACCAACTAAATTGCTTTGGGAACGT
>JANMLV010000163.1:0-25962 GCA_031372705.1 Bacteroidota bacterium
ACTGCCAAAAATGAATAAAAGTATTTTTACATACCGCAATATTTTTTGGTGTTTACATCTTATTTTATTCGTAGTTGTTTTTCATAGTTTATTGTTGCATCCGTTTGATGTAATGTATGCAAATACAGGAGATGGTTTAAAAAATTATTTCACCCTACAATCTTATGTAACACAATCGCCCGAGTCGGGATACTTTAAATATGATGCCATGCATTATCCTTTTGGCGATTATATTTGGTATACCGATAATAGTCCTTTATTTTCGGTGCTTTTCCGATTTATTCATTTAAATATTTATCCTATTCAAAGTGCATTGCCATTAATGCATGGCATCATTTTACTTAATATATTATTGGCACCATTAATTGTTCGTAAGTTACTTAAACGAGTTTTGCAGAATGAATTATTAATAATAGCCGGAACATTTTTATTGGTATGGACTAGTCCGCAATTTTTCCGCTTATTTGTTGGGCATTATAATTTATCGCTTTCCATTTTTTATTTCCTTGCCATTAATTGGACCTTTGCGTGGTACGATGCGCTTAAGTCAGATCGGCGCAACTTGCGTTATACTTTAATTATCGGATTGTTTTGTTTGCTGTTTTTTAGTGCAACCATTCATTTATATTATCTTTTATTGCTCGGAATTCCGTTGGGATTATTTATAGCAATTACCGCTTTATTTCATTTTAAACAATTCAACATCAATTGGCGCAAAATATTGCTACCACTTGTAACCATGGGAATTGTGGCTATCACTGTTTTTTCACTTATTCGTGCCACCGACGAATATTTCAACCTACGCGTAAGCGAGCCCGATGGTAAGTCGTACGGAGCTTGGGAGGCTCGATTTTTCCATCTGTACAAAGCAAAAGAGGATGTTAATTCATTGCCATTTTTGGGCGGATATAGAAAATTTGAACCGGAGAATGCTCCCTATCTCGGTAACTTTTTTTGGTATATCGGTTCTTTAATTGTAATTGTTTTTATAATAAATGCTATTAAAAACAGACAGTGGCAAAAGCCTAAAATATCTAAACGAATGTCGATTGCAGGCTTAACTGTTGTATTCACCTTTTTTGCAGCCATGGGACCCAAATTGGGTTTATTCGGGATGGATAATTTTTTAAGCCCTCTATATTATATCGGCAAAGTGTATCCATCCATTACTCATTTTCGGTGCTTGGGCCGAATTTCATGGTGGTGCTTTTATTTGGCACAAATTGGCATGTTAGTAATTATGGAAAGATATATATTCAAACAATTTCCAAAATTATTTATTTATTTAATGATATTAGGATTTGCTTTAATTGCCATCGATATAAACGATTACCGAAAATTACATCAAACCCGCATTAATGAAAATGTATTTTCTGATGAACAATTGGCGACATTGCCGGATTTAAATTATACCGAATATCAGGCTATATTACCTATTCCTTATTATTCGGTCGGCTCTGAACGGTACACCTATACCATTGATGATGATGCTTATTGGTCGATGTTCACCTATAAATTGCAATTGAAATCACAACTCCCATTATTATCGGTTCGTTTATCCAGAATTCCTCCGGTTTATGTGGAAGATATGTTTTCAATTTTTACTGGCGATAGTATTTCACCCGAATTGCTCAATGGCCTAAACAATAAGCCCATTTTGGTAGTTTATAACTCCAAAATTCAACAATTCAGTAATTTGGAACCGGCAGCAACGGTTATTAAAACCGGACCTGGTATTATCGAAAAATACAACATGGAAAAATTGTATTCAGAAGGCACCACTACTTATTATAAGTGGTATGTTAAATGATTTTGAATTAATATTGTGCTATAAATAAAACTTATGGAATTTATAAATAATTACATCGAAACAAACAAAGACCAACTCTTAAATGAGTTGTTGGAAATCTTGCGCATTCCCAGCGTTAGTGCCGACCCGAAATACAAACCCGACGTAGCTCGCATGGCAGAAGCCGTTGCCGAAAGTTTGCGCAAAGCCGGAGCCGATAACGTTGTTGTAAATGCAACTCCCGGTCATCCGATAGTTACTGCAGAAAAAATTATAGACCCCGCAAAACCAACCGTTTTGTGCTACGGTCACTACGATGTGCAACCCGCCGACCCAATTGATTTGTGGGATTCACCTCCTTTTGAACCGGTAATTAAAGATGGTAATATATATGCTCGTGGTGCTTGCGACGATAAAGGTCAAGTTTATATGCACGTTAAGGCATTTGAGGCAATGATGAAAAATAATGCTTTACCATGTAATGTTAAATTTATTATTGAAGGGGAAGAAGAAGTTGGTTCTCCAAACTTGGCAACATTTATTACAGAAAATACGGCTTTATTAAGTTGCGATGTTATTCTGATTTCCGATACATCCATTATTGCAAACGATGTGCCTTCGGTTACTGTTGGCTTGCGCGGTTTGTCGTATATGGAAGTTGAAGTAGCTGGTCCAAATCGCGATTTGCATTCAGGTGTTTATGGTGGAAGCGTTGCTAATCCAATAAATACTTTGTGCGATATGATTTCATCTTTAATTGATAAAGAGGGTCACATAACTGTGGAAGGATTTTACGATGCAGTAGAATTGGTTACAGATGCTGAACGCACAGAAATGGCTAAAACACCTTTTAATTTAGCTGAATACAAATCAGACCTTGGCGTAAATGAAGTAAAGGGAGAAAACGGTTACACCACTTTAGAACGCGTATCTATTCGCCCAACATTAGATGTAAACGGAATTTGGGGAGGTTACACCGGTGAAGGAAGTAAAACAGTATTGCCTTCCAAAGCATTCGCAAAAATTTCAATGCGTTTAGTGCCTCATCAAGATTCACATACTATCGCCAATTTATTTGAAGCACATTTTAATAAAATTGCACCTGCTTATGTTAAAGTAAAAGTAACACATCACCACGGCGGCGAACCGGTTGTAGTGCCATTGGATTTTCCTCCAATGCAAGCAGCAATTAAAGCAATGGAAAAAACTTTCGGCAAAAAACCTATCCCAACACGTGAAGGCGGAAGTATCCCGATTGTAGCATTATTCGAACGTGTATTAGGTGCAAAAAGTATTCTGATGGGCTTCGGATTAAACAGCGATAACATCCATTCACCAAACGAAAAATACGGATTATTCAATTACTATAAAGGCATAGAAACCTTACCATGGTTCTTTAAATATTATGCCGAAATGAAATAAGCAACATCACAAAAAAAAGGTCGGAATTTTATCCGACCTTTTTTTATAAAATTATTTCTACGCGTTCTCCGCTTCTCCTTTACTCCGCGCCTGCCCAACAGTGCAGCCGTGCTAAAAAAATGCGCGCTTACTCTGCGCCTACACCACCAATCTACAATCTTGCGTCTTTGCGTGAAACCACTCCGCGTTCTCCGCTTCTCCCTTTCTCCGCGTGAAACAATGCATTTTCACACATTTTTTAGAAAATTAACTCACTAATATCTCCCCACTCATAACTTCCGGAATTTCAATTCCCATCAACGTTAAAATAGTTGGCGCAATATCACCAAGTTTACCATTTTTTATTGTAGAAAACTGAGGCGACTTATCAATATAAAACACCGGAACAGGATTAGTACTGTGCTGTGTATTAGGTGAACCATCAGCATTTATTTCAAAATCGGAATTGCCGTGGTCTGCTGTTAAAATTATTGCAAAGTTATTGTTTAATGCTGCATTAATAACTTCACCAACACAAGTATCAACAGCTTCACAAGCTTTTATGCAAGCCGAAAAAACACCGGTGTGCCCAACCATATCAGCATTTGCAAAATTCAAACAAATGAAATCAGCTTCCTGATTATTAATAGCAGCAACAATTTTATCTTTCACCTCAAAAGCACTCATCTCCGGCTGCAAGTCATACGTAGCAACCTTTGGCGATGCTGCCATAATTCTGGTTTCTCCCTCAAATTCTTTCTCACGCCCACCACTAAAGAAAAATGTTACGTGCGGATATTTTTCAGTTTCTGCAATGCGTATCTGTTTTTTATTATTTAACGATAATATTTCACCAAGCGTTTTTGTTAAATCATCGTTTTCGAAAATAATATTTATGTTAGTAAACGATTGGTCGTAACGCGTCATGGTAACATAATGCAATGGCATTTTATGCATATCCAAATCAATAAAATCTTGTTGCGTTAATGCTGTGGTAATTTGTCGGCAGCGATCGGTCCTGAAATTAAAACAAATAACTACATCATCCGGCTGAATTGTGGTAAGCGGATTGCCTGATGCATCTGTTTTTACAATCGGTAAAATAAATTCATCGGTAATATTTTCGGCATAACTTGCTTCAACTTCCGCAAAAATATCATTTGTTTTTTTGCCAATTCCGTTAACCATTAAATCATATGCCAGTTTAATGCGTTCCCAGCGTTTGTCTCTATCCATTGCATAATATCTGCCAACCACATTTGCTATAGTGCCAATAGAATTATCTAAATGATTTTGTAATGTTTTTAAAAATCCGAGCCCACTTTTCGGGTCGCAATCACGGCCATCGGTAAACGCATGAATAAATAATTGATTGTGTGTGATACCGTTATTTTTCGCAATATCGCAAAGCGCCATTAAATGATTAATATGTGAATGAACACCACCATCGCTAACTAATCCAATTAAATGAATGTTTTTATTGTTGGTTCTAGCGTAATTAATTGCATTTACAAGTGTGGTATTATTTGCCAAGGTTCCATTTTTTATGGCAACAGTTATGCGCTGCAGTTCCTGATATACAATTCGCCCTGCTCCCAAATTCAAATGCCCAACTTCACTGTTGCCCATTTGCCCTTCTGGAAGTCCCACAAATTCGCCATCAGTTCTCAATTGGGCATTAGGATACTGAGCATAATATTGGTTAACATTTGGCGTTTTAGCTTGTGCAATTGCGCTGGCAGCGGCGTTTTTGCCATGTCCCCACCCATCCATTATAATGAGCATTGCTTTTTTTCCGGTTTCCATAGTACAAAGTTAGCGGAGATTAGCGAGTTTAGCGTTTCAGGTGTGTTGGCAGATGTTATTCACCGACCAAATCCTAACATTTGTTAAAAATGCCTAATTTTGGTATGGTTTTAGCAACTACCTATGCATTGACCAAATTTATACAGCCATGACAAAGAATTCAAAAACCGGTTTTATTATCACGATGCTTTTAGTGCCGTTGATGATTTTTGCAACAGTAACCGGCGATTTAGACAATATTGCTACCGCAATTAAAACAGGTAACTCAAAATCACTTGCCGCTTATTTCGATAATACGGTTGAGGTTAAAATTGCCAATAAAGAAGGTGCTTACAGCAAAAGCCAGGCAGAAGCCATTGTAAAAGACTTTTTTGCCAAAAATCCTCCGGTTACGTTTGCATTTAAGCATGATGGCCCATCAGGTGGCAACAATGCACATTATGCTATCGGTTCATTGAAAACAGATAAAGGCAATTTCCGCACTTATGTTTACATGAAAAAGATTGGTGACAAATTCTTGATTCAAGAGTTAAGCTTCGAAAATGAGTGATAGTGTAGTTATTTGGGATTTGCTGGATATTATAGATGAGGCACTCATTGAAGATATACAAGAAGGTGACCACACCACATTGGCTACCATCGATCACGAGGCTGCAGGAACAGCCAAGTTGCTCATAAAAGAACCGGGCATTTTAGCCGGTGTAGAATTAGCCGAACAAGTACTTAAACATGTCAACCCTGAATTAGAGGTTGACATTTTTATTCCGGATGGTGCAAGAGTTAATCCGGGAGATATTGCTTTTAATGTTACAGGACGCATACAGGCATTGCTTGTTGCAGAACGCACCATGCTCAATTTTATGCAGCGTATGAGCGGCATTGCAACAAATACCAATAAATATGTGCAAGAAGTAAGACATACGGATGTCAAAATATTAGATACCAGAAAAACAACCCCGGGACTCAGAACTTTTGAGAAATGGGCGGTGCGCATTGGGGGTGGACATAACCATCGTTTTGGATTGTATGATATGATAATGATAAAAGATAATCATATCGATTTTTGCGGGGGAATTGAAAATGCCATTAACCGAGTGTTACAATATTTAGATGCCAATGAGTTAAATCTGCGCATTGAAGTTGAAACGCGCAATATCGATGAAGTTTGGCAAGTTTTAAGAACCGGAAAAGTAGACAGAATCATGTTGGATAATTTTCAATTGAATGATTTACATGAGGCTGTTAAAGTAATCGGGAAACAATTTGAAACAGAAGCTTCCGGAGGAGTTAACATTCAAACAGTAAAAGCCATAGCCGAAACAGGTGTAGATTTCATTTCTGTTGGCGCATTAACCCATTCGGTTAAAAGTTTAGACCTCAGCTTTAAGGCAGTAAAAGCATAAATAAGTGTTAAGCATACTTAAAGTGCCTGTTTTACGCAATTTACTTGCTATTTTCACTATATTTATTTATTACCTTTGTAGCCTGAAAACGGCCAATTGAAGGAACAATTATTTCATATAGAGTTATTGTTAAAACGACTGGGTATTATTTTAATACTTTACTTCGTTTGTAGAATTTTGTTCTTCCTTTTTAATATGGATTTATTTCCACCAATTGCTCCCGGCGAATTTTTACAAATTTTAGGCTATGGTTTGCGGTACGATGTTTCATCAATTATTTATGTAAATATTATTTTTATTATTTTGCATGTGGTGCCAAATCCTTGGTTCGACTCTGCAAGATATCAAGGAGTATTAAAAATTTTATTTTACTCTTTTAACGGCTTTGCACTTTTATTGGAAAGTGGCGATTGGATTTATTTTGAATACGGCTTGAAAAGAACCGATGCGCATGAACTCGGGTTAACAGGTGATACCAATATTTTGCCACAGGTATTTAAAGATTATTGGTCGATTTTTGTTATTGCTTTTGTGCTTATACTTGGTGTTGAGTATTTATATAGAAAAACAGAATTACATCGCATAAAAAAGATTCATTTTTCTACACCTAGATTAGTACATTATCCAAAGCAAATTGGTGCCATGTTACTAATGACCGGATTTCTATTTGTAGGTGCAAGGGGAGGCGTTCAACCGGAAGTTATTTCTCCAAATACAGCTGCAACAGTTGTTGAAGATGGCAGATTTAGTTCACTAATAATTAATACGCCTTTTTCAGTAATTTATGCATTTGGTCATCGCGAATTACATGAGCCAAAATATTTTGAGGAAGAGGAGTTGACTAAAAAATTTAATATTTTTCACGAGAATAAATCTTACTATAAATGGCCTGACACAATTCCGAAACCAACTACCCCGGAAAATGTTTGTGTAATTGTTGTAGAAAGTTTTTCAAAGGAATATATCGGTTATTTTAATAATGGGAACGGATATACGCCATTTCTAGATTCATTGTTAAATGTTGGAATGGCATTCACAAATGCGTATTCAAATGGCAAATCGTCTAACCAGGGCATAATTGCAGTTACAAGTGGCATTCCGGTATTAATGGGTGAACCGTTTATATCATCTATTTATCAGAATAATAAATTTGAGGGAATGGGCACACTGGTTGAAAAAGCAGGATATAGTTCCTATTTTTTCCATGGTGCAAATAATGGGTCTATGCAGTTCGACCGATTTATGAAACAAGCAGGATTTACCGGTTATTTCGGAAGAAATGAGTATGGAAATGACAAAGATTTTGACGGCAACTGGGGTATATTTGACGAGCCATTTTTGAAGTGGACAGCTAATGAAATGAGCACATTGCCGAAGCCTTTTTTTACCGAGATTTTTACCATCTCATCTCATCATCCATTTACCGTTCCTAAAGAACATATTGGCAGATTTCCTAAAGGTGAAATTCCAATGTTGGAAGTTGTTGGGTACGCCGATTTTGCTTTACAGCAATTTTTTGAAGAGGCAAAAAAGCAACCTTGGTATAATAATACTTTATTCATAATAACTGCCGACCATCCCGGACCACCGCTTCCTGAATCACAGTTTTATCAAGAACAAATTGGCGCTCACTCTACGTGGATGATTTTATATAAACCAAATGGGCAATTTAAAGGTGCTACCGATATGGTTGTTCAGCAAACCGACATCATGCCTACTGTTTTAGATTATATTGGTTACAAAGGTAAGTTTATGGCATTCGGTAATTCTATTTTTGATGAATCGGCCGAACGATATGCATATAATTTTCATACGCCTGATTATTTGCTGGTAAATAACCACTTTGCACTTCAATTTAATGGAGGTAATGCAATTGGATTGTACGAATATAAAATTGATAGTGGAATGAATAACAATTTGCTTTACGAATATCCTGACATAACCAATGCCATGGAAGAAAAAATTAAAGCAATAATTCAAACTCACCACCACGCTATAATTAATAATAAATTGGTCGCAGAGTGAAAAAGCGTATCTTATTTATTGTTAATCCGGTTGCAGGAGTTCAAAGAAAAGATAAAATTCCTCCTCTAATCAATAAATACCTCGATCACGATAAGTATGATTATGAAGTAATTTACACAGAAGCTCGCGGCCATGCCACAGAAATAGCCTTGGATGCTGTGAAAAATAACATTGATATTGTGGCTGTTGCCGGTGGCGATGGGAGTGTTAATGAAGTAGCGAAAGGTTTGCTTGGTTCATCAACTTGTTTAGCTATTATTCCTAGCGGCTCAGGTAATGGTTTGGCGCGACATTTAGGATATTCAATTAATATTAAATCTACACTGCAAATTATTAATGCATTTAATTGCAAGCAAATTGATGTTTGTAAAATTAATGATGAATACTTTTTTAGTTTAATTGGAATTGGATTCGATGCGTTTGCTGCCAAAGTGTTTAGCCGCGAAGAAACACGCGGATTTATAACTTATGCTTGGAGTGCCATTAAAAGTTTATCATCGTTCGACTCCTTCGATTTTGAATTGAGTTCAAAAGAAAAAAATATAGTAGGAAAAGCGTTTATGATTAATGTTTGTAATTCAAACCAGTATGGGTACAACGTAAAGGTTGCTCCACATGCTAATTTAAGCGATGGATTAATGGATGTTATTTTAGTAGATGATATCCCAAAATGGAAAGTCCCATTCGCTGTAATGCAAGTGTTTACGCAAACGCATTTAATGAATAAACATTTCCAATCATTTAAAACGGATGCATTAACTATTAATGCAACCAATTATGCCTATTTGCAAATTGATGGCGAAACGGTTCCAAAAGATAAAAAATTTACAATTACGATGCTACCTAATGCACTGCGTGTGCTAATGCATCCAAATAATTAAACACCAATGGCCAAACACAAGCTAAATTTATCAGGACTTGTATTTTCAACCGATCCGAATTTTAAAGTTCCGGAAAATAGTGACGATTCAACAGCGCTAACGCCACAGCAGCAAGACTTGCGTATTTGGCTCGAGAAAAATCATCGCGGCGGCAAAACAGCAAGTGTAATTAAAAATTTTGTGGGTAAAGATGAAGACCTCGAAAACCTTTGTCGCGAATTAAAAACCAAATGCGGAACGGGGGGCAGTGCTAAAGATGGCGAAATAATTATACAAGGCGACCATCGCAAAAAAATAGGCGAAATATTAACAAAGCTCGGTTATAAGTTTAAACTAGCGGGAGGTTAAATTAATTATTTGGCGCTCCTGCATTAATCCAACATTCTATTTGTGCTCTTTGCTCGCACGACATATCTACACCACCGGTAGGCATATTATTGCTGCCAATAACTTGATCATATAGATTTCCATTGTCGGCTATATTTTTCAATCCGGCATATGTTCCGTATGAACCTGCGTGGCAGCCACTAATTGCACATTTTGTAGCCACCAACGGTTGTATGGTGCCTGAGTAAGTAACTGAGCTGCAATCGACATTATTACCACATCCCTCAGTTGTTTTTGAGCAAGAATTAAATCCTATTATGCTAAGGCATATGATAGGAATCATTTTTAAAAATCCATTTCTATTTTTCATACTTATAATTTTTCTATGCTATTCGCAAACCATTACTCACAGTTTGTTCTGTTTGCAGCAAAACAATACTGCCATCTTCATTTACCGCTCCTAACACCAAGCACTCCGAAAAAAAATTGGCAATTTGTTTGGCAGGAAAATTAATTACCGCTACAATTTGCTTTCCAATGAGTGCATCTTTGCTGTAATGTGTTGTTATTTGGGCACTGCTTTTTTTAATGCCCAATTCACCGAAATCTATTGTTAATTGATAAGCCGGTTTTTTAGCATTTGGGAAATCCGAAACAGCCGTTATAGTGCCGGTTCTAATTTCTACCTTTTCAAAATCATTGTAATTAACATTCGACATAGTTTTTTGTTTAGTTTGTCGAAAATACTGATTATTTGTTGTTGATGCCAAATTAGCAGCTACACAGTAATGCAAACAGGTTCAGTCTGGAATTAATAGTGATACTTAAGAACTATTTTGTTTGTGTGCGAAGAATGAGAACTTAAATGATAAAATAACCGTTGGAAAAGGCTAATTCATTAAATTATACCATCTTATTGTGTGTGAAATGGAGTTTTATTGTATTTTTGATAGCACTGTTGCTTAAACGGAATATTTTAGAAAATTAGTATATCAAAATCCTAAATAGTATTCATGAAGTTTTATTTTACGCTTTTATTGGTGATATTCGGCTTGTCGGTTCGGGCGCAATTTGTGTTAAATGGTGATGCAGTAAGTCTTGGCGATAATTGTTACCAACTTACTGAAGAAACAACTACCAGTGCAGGTTCAATTTGGTATGAAACTTTAATTAATTTGAATTCGGATTTTGAAATTAATTTTTCATTAAATCTTGGCGATTTAGATGCCTCCGGTGCAGATGGTATGTATTTCGTTTTACAACCCGTGGGAACAGGTTTAGGTGATGCCGGCGGAGGTATGGGTTATCTTGGAATTACACCTTCGCTTGGTGTCGAATTTGATACTTACCAAAACGGCGATTATGCAGATCCCGCTTACGACCATATTGCCATTCAATATAATGGTGTATTAGATCATGCATCTATTTATAATTTGGATGGCCCGGTACAAATAATTGATGGCGTAAATAATATTGAAGATGGCGAATACCACAATGCCAAAATAACCTGGGATGCAGAAACACAAAATTTTCAAGTGTTTGTTGATTGTGTGCTGCGCGTAGAATTTATTTCGGAAGTATTTGATATTGTAGAAACAGTTTTTTTGGGTGACCCCGAAGTATATTTTGGCTTTACTGCCGGCACCGGTTCGTTGTTTAATAATCAATATATCTGTTTTGAATATACATCCGAAATTGATGCTTTGGAAGATATATCTATTTGTCCCGGTGACAGTGTCCAACTAATTGTTCCCGATGGATTTGCATCTTATGAATGGTCGCCAACCGACGCATTAAGTGCTTCAGATATTCACAACCCATGGGCAACACCAACTGAAAATTCAACATTTACTGTAATTATTACCGATGAGTGCGGCACGCAAATTTTTGATACTGTAAATGTTATAATTAACACGCCCGATTTTGTTGATTTAGGTGATGATTTAACATTATGCGACGGACAATTATGGACATTTAATGTACTCACTCCCGGTGCTACTTATTTATGGCAAGATGGCTCAACACTGCCTACCTTAACAGTTGATGAAAATGGCACTTATTTCGTAACTGTTACCGATGGTAATTGTATCGATAGCGATACTGTAACTGTTGCTTATGTTCCTGCTCCCGATATTACCTTGCCTGAAGATACAGTAATTTGCGGTTTAGAAAATACCTATGTTATTGATGTAACAACTACAGGAGCATCTTATGTTTGGCAGGACGGTTCAACGGAAGCAACTTATACGGTAAGTGATGACGGACTATATTTTGTTACCGTAAGTGTTGGCGGATGTAGCGATAAAGATTCGGTTTTAGTTAATTATTCAGCTCAGCCGTCTGTCAATTTAGGCCCCGATCAAAGTCTTTGCACCGGAACAACTTTATTGTTGGTTGCAGGTGTTGAAGGGTTCGACTACGAATGGCAAGATGGAACAACAGGTAATACTTATATCATTTCAAACCCCGGAACCTATTCGGTGGAAATTACGATTAATGAATGCGTAGCATACGATGAAATTGAAATTATTGCAGACCCTTGCGTTTGTATAATTACAGCGCCAAATGTGTTTTCTCCGAATGGAGATAATATTAACGATGAATTTCGCCAACTTGATTGCTTCGACCTGACTTTTTATGAATTAGTTGTTTACAATCGCTGGGGTGAAGTTGTTTTTACTACCAATCAATTGGATGGAGCATGGAAAGGCGATTATATTGGCTCAGCTGCTGACCTTGGAACTTATGTTTATACTATAGCCTACACACGGCCAACCGGCGAAAGCGGAATGGTGCAAGGTAATGTTACTTTGGTAAGGTAATTTAATTTGTAGGCGCTTTTTCAGGCTGCTTCATTGTTGTGGCAAATTCGAGTATTTTTTTATTCACATACGTTAGTAAATTAACTTCCCGTTTTATCGTAATTTAAGGGTTGAAAAATTTATTTTCGCATTCAGCAATGCCAAAATTCTCACATCTGCATAATCATACTATGTTTTCACTGCTCGACGGAGCCAGTGATATCTCTCGTTTATATAAAAAGGCCGTAAAAGATGAAATGCCTGCACTGGCCATAACCGACCATGGTAACATGTTTGGGGCATTTCAGTTTGTTGCGGAAGCTTATAAGCATAAAAATGAAGACGGGACACTCAAGGTTAAGCCTATTGTGGGTTGCGAATTTTATTTGGTAGTCGATAGGCATCGCAAGCAATTTTCACGAGAAGAGAAAGATGTAAGATACCATCAGGTGTTGCTGGCGAAAAATGAGATAGGGTATAAGAATTTAGTAAAAATGTGTTCGTTAGGTTATATGGAAGGGATGTATAGTAAATATCCCCGAATTGACCGCACATTAATTGAGAAGTATCATGAAGGGTTAATTGCAACCACTTGTTGTTTAGCCGCAGAAGTTCCTCGAGCTATCATGAAAAAAAGTAAGGAAGAAGCTGAAGCTACATTTAAATGGTGGTTAGATATTTTTGGAGAAGACTATTATATTGAATTACAACGTCACGATATTCCCGATCAAATTTATGTGAATGATACTTTGTTGCAATATGCAAAGAAATATAATGTAAAAGTTATTGCAACAAACGATGCACATTATGTAGACCAAGCAGACGCCAATGCGCATGATATTTTATTGTGTATTAACACAGGCGAAAAGCAAGCTACACCCAAAATGAAAGATTTTGGTGATGATGATATGATGATAAGAGGTAAGCGTTTTGCTTTTTATAACGATCAATTTTATTTTAAAACACAAAAAGAAATGACCGATTTGTTTGAGGATGTTCCTCAGGCAATTGATTATACAAACGAGATAGTTGATAAAGTAAAGTTGCTTGATTTAAAGCGCGATATTTTATTACCTGCTTTCCCTATTCCTACTGAATTTAAAATTCATGCCGACGATGTATTAAATCAATGGGAATATTTAAAACATCTCACCTTTGAAGGTGCGAAAAGACGATACGGCGAAATAGATGCCGAACATGAAGAACGCATCAATTTCGAATTGTTCACCATTAAAACAATGGGTTTTGCCGGTTACTTTTTAATTGTAATGGATTTTATTCGCGCCGGTCGCGACATGGGTGTATTTGTGGGTCCGGGCCGCGGATCTGCAGCGGGTTCGGTTGTTGCGTATTGCATTTCGATAACCAATATCGACCCGATGAAATACAATCTGCTCTTCGAGCGTTTCCTCAATCCCGATAGAAAGTCGATGCCCGATATTGATACAGATTTTGATGACGACGGTCGACAAAAGGTAATTGATTATGTTGTAGAAAAATACGGAAAAAATCAAGTAGCACAATTAATTACATACGGCACAATGGCTGCCAAAACAAGTATTAAAGATGTTGCCCGTGTAATGGATTTACCTATTTCGGAAAGTAATGCTTTGTCGAAATATGTACCGGAACGTCCCGGCGTGTCGTTGAATAGATTGATTTATGCACCGTTAAGCGGTGATGGAAGTTTGGTTGATAAAGAAAATTTATCGCCCGATGAAATGGCAAATGCTAAAACATTAAGAGCTATTCTTGACGACAAAAAAGATGTGCGCAGCAATATTCTGAAAGAAGCATTAGTATTAGAAGGTAGCGTGAGAAATACAGGAGTGCATGCAGCAGGATTAATTATCGCACCAAGCGATTTAACAGATTTAATTCCTATTGCCGTTGCAAAAGATTCGTCGCTGTATGTTACACAATTTGAAGGCGAAGTAATTGAAAGTGCCGGTGTAATAAAAATGGACTTCTTGGGGTTGCGAACGTTGTCGATTATAAAAACAGCGCTCAATCTCATCAAACAAAATCATGGTGTTATAATTGATATTGATACCATTCCGCTTGACGATACCAAAACATTTGAACTTTATCAGCACGGAGAAACAAACGGAACATTTCAGTTTGAAAGTCCGGGCATGCAAAAATATCTCAAAGAATTAAAGCCCGATAAATTTGAGGATTTAATTGCAATGAACGCATTATACCGTCCGGGTCCGCTCGAATATATTCCAACATATATTAAACGCAAGCATGGTCGCGAAACCATTGAATACGATTTAATTGAAATGGAAGAAATTCTGAAGGAAACGTATGGTGTTACTGTTTATCAAGAACAGGTGATGTTATTATCGCAGCGGTTAGGTAATTTCACAAAAGGTGATGCTGATACCTTGCGCAAAGCAATGGGTAAAAAGCAGAAAGACGTTTTGGATAAAATGAAATCTAAATTTATTGCAGGTTGTGAAGCAAATAATTTTGTTGCTAAAATTTGCGAAAAAATTTGGACAGACTGGGAGGCATTTGCACAATATGCATTTAATAAATCACATTCAACATGCTATGCATTTGTTGCTTATCAAACTGCATATTTAAAGGCACATTATCCTGCGGAATATATGAGTGCTGTGCTAACACATAACCAAGGCAATATAGATAAGGTAAGTTTCTTTATGGATGAATGCCGACGCATGGGTGTTCCTGTATTACCACCTGATGTGAATGAAAGTGCTGTTACTTTCGCAGTGAATAAAACGGGCCAAATTCGTTTTGGTTTAACAGCAATTAAAGGTGTAGGCGAAGCAGCGGTTATTGAATTAATTAGGGAAAGAAATGATGGTGGCATTTTTACGGGTTTATACGATTTAACCAGAAGAGTAAGTTTGCGCAGTGTGAATAAAAAAACATTGGAATCGCTAATACTCGCAGGAGCTGTTGACAGTTTTGGATTACATCGCGCTCAATATTTCGCTGTTGCAAAAAATGAAACAGCCAATGTGATTGAGAATGCAATTAAATACGGTAATAATTTTAGCGGCAATGTTGTTACTTCACAAAATACGTTATTCGGCGACAGCAGTGATATAGAAATTACTGAGCCGAAAATTCCTGAGCAGGCAGAATGGAATACTATCGAAAAATTGAAAAAGGAGTTTGAAGTTATTGGTATTTATTTAAGCGGACACCCGTTAGATGATTATAAAATTGAAGTGGATGCGTTTAAAACCAGCAATATTAATGAGTTGGAAAAACATACCGACAAAGGTGAAGTTGTAGTGGTTGGATACGTAGCATCTACCGATACTAAAATTGGGAAGTCGGGCGACAAGTATACTATTTTTTCATTGGAAGATTTTACAGGACATATTGAATTAGGTTTATTTAAAAATAATTACATCAAGTTTAAAAATTACGTTGATCAAACCGGGAACGTTTTATATGTAAAAGGAAACTACCAAACAGACCGAAATGACCCGAGCCGTAAACGTTTTTGGGTGAGTGATATTCAGTTGCTTAGTGAAATGAGGGAAAAGCGGTCTATGAAAATTACATTGAGCATGTCGCTTTCTTCGCTAAACAAAGAATTTTTGAACATGGTAGACCAGGTAATAAAGGCCAACCCCGGTAAAGACCGAATCGTGCTGAAAATAGTGGAAGAAACGGAGAATTTTGATGTGTTATTCAGGACGCAAACTGCCTGTGTGAAGGCCGATAAGCCGGTTTTAAACACCTTGGGGAAATTTGGAGAAGTGACTTTAAAGGTGGCGGGTTAAATTTGTGCATAATTAGCGATTTTTAGGAGGCGAAGGAACTTTATCTGACACCTTTTGTTCTATATCATACAAACCGATTAAAACAATTTAATATTATGGCATTAGAATTTACCGATGCGAATTTCAAGCAGACAGTGCTTGACAGCGAGAAACTTTCAGTAATTGATTTTTGGGCAGAATGGTGCGGTCCTTGCCGCGTTGTGGGTCCGGTAATCGAAGATTTAGCGAAAGATTATGATGGAAAAGTAAACATTGGAAAAGTGAATGTAGACTTCAATCCTGAAATTTCAATGATGTATGGCATCCGCAACATCCCGACTATCCTTTTCGTAAAAGGTGGTCAGGTAGTGGATAAACAGGTTGGTGCCGTGCCTAAAAGCGTGCTCGACGCTAAGGTAAAACAGCATATGTAATTGTTAAACATACTTAATAAAAGCCTTCCTTCGTTTGATGGAAGGCTTTTTTAGTTTTAATTTGCAGCATATTATGAATGGTAAACTTATTTCACTCAAGGATATTCGTCAGGTAGATAACCTGGAACTCATTGCAAAACAAGTAGTTGAAGGGTTTATTTTGGGTTTACATAAGAGTCCTTTTCATGGTTTTTCGGTTGAATTTGCTGAACATCGCATTTATAACCCCGGCGAATCTACCCGACATATTGATTGGAAAGTTTATGGCCGCAGCGATAAATTATTTACCAAAAAGTATGAGGAAGAAACAAACTTACGTTGTCATATAGTAATTGATGCTTCATCAAGTATGTATTTCCCGGAACCGGATAAAAAAAATACAGAGCTACATCTCAATAAATTAATATTTTCTGCTATTTGCGCAAGTTCTATCATTCATTTGTTAAAAATGCAACGTGATGCTGCCGGTTTAACAATTTTTACTGATGATTTATTAATTCACACTAAAGCGGCGAGTAGCAATGTACACCATAAATTATTGCAAACGCAGCTCGAAAGTTTCATCGGTAAATCATCACGTGATGTAAAAACTGACGCCGGAAAATGTTTGCATCTTATTGCAGAAAATATTCATAGAAGAAGTTTAGTAGTTATTTTCAGTGATATGTTTGAGGACACGGAGAAAGCAGAGGAATTATTTTCTGCGTTGCAACATCTTAAGCATAATAAACACGAAGTAATTGTTTTTCACGTAACAGATAAAAAGCATGAACTTGATTTCGCTTATGATAACAGACCGTATGTTTTCGTGGATATGGAATCCGGCGAAAAAGTAAAAATCAGGAGCAACGATGTAAAAGCTATCTACACAGAACAAATGGAAAAATACATTAAAACGTTAAAGCTGCGTTGCCATCAATATCATATCGATTTGATCGAAGCCGATATGAATGAGGGTTTCAAGGATGTGCTGTTGCCTTATCTTGTTAAACGACAGAAGCAACGTTAGTTTTTAGCTTACATTATTTTATTGCAAATTATAAACATCGCTATCTCTAACTGCTAAACAATTACAGTTGCAGTAGCTCGCCTAATTGTAAGTTTATTACTATATACCCAAAACTAACTTTAATATCTTTGTGCAACATGCAACTAAATTTCAAAGCACTCGGTCAAGGTCCGCCTTTAATCATTTTACATGGTTTATTCGGCATGTTGGATAATTGGCAAACAATAGCTAAAGTGTTAGAGGCAAACTATTCATTGTATTTAATCGATCAGCGCAATCATGGCAAGTCGCCACATACTGCAGAACATTCCTACAAATTGATGGCGGCTGATCTAAAAGATTTTATGTTGCAGCAAGGTATACCGAAGTCTAGTATTTTGGGGCATTCGATGGGTGGAAAAACAGCCATGCAATTCGCATTTGATTACCCTGAAGCCATAGATAAGTTGATTGTGGTTGACATGGGAATTAAACCTTACAAGGGCGGACATGACACAATATTTGATGCATTGCAATCGGTTAAGGTTGATTTAATTCACAGTAGAAATGAAGCGGAGCAGCAGTTGTCCGGCTTTATTCATAATCAAGGAATAAAACAATTCTTGTTAAAGAATCTCACAAGAAATGCTGATGGAAAGTATAGCTGGAAGTTTAATCTCGAAGCATTGTTTAATAATTACGACGAAAATATTCTATGTGGTGTAACGTCCGATTATCCATTTGATGGAGACACGCTTTTTGTTCGGGGAGAGCAATCAGATTATATTTTGGATGCTGATTGGCCACAAATTCAAAATTTATTCCCGTTGGCAACGCTAACTACAATTGCTGATGCTGGTCATTGGGTGCATGGTGATAATCCGATAGAATTAATTAAATGTATTAAGTCATTTTTGTAATATGTGTAAATGTTTTAGATAGCAGATAGAATTATTGTAATTTTGCTTAAAACTACTACTATGAAAATACAATTACTTACCTTCTTTTTAGCCACAACCACTAGTTTGGTTCTGGCACAACCTACAATTACTTCTTCTGTATTTGGCACTGTTGGCGATGCTATTAATTTTCAAGAAGTTTCCACTGCCGGCCTAACACCCGGTGCTGCAGGAGCAAATGTAACTTGGGATTTTAGTGATATCACCACATTACCAAATTATTACGGCTATGAGTTGATTAATTTAGCAGATGCTCCTGAAAATGACCAATTCCCGGGTGCAAATTTGGCCGCTGACAATGGTGTTGACGCATTTGGATTTATAAAACTCACTAGTTCCGAGTATACTAACTACGGTGTATTTGCAGGAGGAGTTATTACTTATTATGATGACCCTGAGGAATTATTTGTATTCCCAATGTCATTCGGCACAACAAATACCGATAACTTACATTCTACCTTTTTTAGTGGAATTGAATTTGAACGAAGTGGCACCACAGTTTCTGAAGCAGATGCTTATGGTACATTAATTTTACCAACCGGTAGTTTCGAAAATGTATTACGTGTTAAAGTAGCTCAAGATTATACCGATGATGCTACTCTTTTACCTAGTCCAATTATATACGATTTTACGCTGTATTATTGGTTTAAAGAAGGTGTTCTTGGACCCTTATTTCAATATTTTGAACTTAATGTCGGAGGAGCTTTTCCATCTGAAACTTCGTCTGCCGCTGTTAATGAAAACCTTGCTGTAGGTATTGATGATGTAACTGCACAAAGTAAAGTAGTAATTTCTCCAAATCCTGCAGTGGATAATATTAACATTGAATTTGGCAATGAAATTTATAACACCCAGTTAATTGTCTATAATCAATTGGGTCAGGTTGTTATATCTGATTTTGTTACAACAACAAATAAAATTGCTACAATAGATATTAATTCACTTGTTCCGGGAATTTATCAAGTTGAAGCATTGGACGGAAATAATCGATTTTCCGCAAAATTCATAAAGCAATAAGGATACCCTGTCAAGGAAATAATTTAAATTAAAAAAAAGGGGCGATTGTTTTCGCCCCTTTTTTTATGTAAATTGAATTTGAAATTTAATGCTGAACAATTAATTTTTCAGTAATCAAACCTTCCGGAGTTACAATTTGAATAAAATAAATTCCCGAGCTCCAGTTACTTATATCTAATTGCATTTCACCACTTATACTCAAATTTTGTTCATAAACATTTTTACCGTTTATATCAACAATGCTTAATTGTTGTGGATTAATGCCTTCAATTGTAATAGTAAGTGTTGAAGTTGCGGGATTCGGATATATTGCAATACCGGATTCCGATATTAAGCCTTCTGACTCCCTGCAAAAAAGCGTGGTAAAAGATTGTAATGCCGACCAATCTGAAACTACATCAACACCAACAGTGTCGCATAATGTTCTAATTTGCCAAACGTATTCTTTATTGCACTGTAAATTTTTTAGAGTTAATTTATTATTAACTCCCGTAACAAATTTTTTCTTCCAGCTAATGGAAGTTGCTTTTTTATACCAAACTTCATATTGTATAGCACCCGGTTCAACAGTCCAATTTAGGCGCGCTTTTACAGTTGTAATATTATTGGTAAATAAACCGATTGGTGCTTCACACACTATAATTGGTTCTTGAGTGAAATGGGCAATAGCTAATCCACTTACTAAATACAAACTGTAGTCGTTTCCAAAATCAAAATCAGAATTGTAACCACCTGATGCTAATGCAATCCAATCGTTGGTGCCATCTGCGTTTACTTTGGTAACGGCTTGTTGAAATAGTGTTCCGGCAGCAAAGTAAATATTATTTGCAACATCCATTTTCATAATGTTGTGTAATAGTAAATTATATAACGGACCATCTGCATCAAGATTTTGCCAAATCACACTGCCTAAATTATTGTATTTAATCATGGCTACTCCCGGTGAACCCGGTGTCGGAAATCCGGCAACAACAGGATAACTGTCGGTGCCAACTTCAACCTTTGTTGCGGTTATATCGTTAGTCGCAGTCCAAGTAACTGATCCTGTCGGAGAAAGTTTTGTGATAATACTGCCTTGAACACCAACAACTACATATTCGCCATTTATGATATAGGTGTTTCCTGCTGCATCGCCTGCTGCATCACCAATAGTTAAACTATTAACACCGGCATAGCTCCAAATTTCGTTGCCATCTAAATCTATTTTGGCATATCCATTAATACTTCCAATAATTCCGCGACCTGAGATTAATATTTTATTATCAGGTGTAAATTTAAAATTCATTGCAGCGCCAATTCCTGCAGCATTAAAGTATGACCATAATGCAGTTCCATCAGATGCAAACTTTTTTACTTTAGTAACAAAACCCGGAACGCCACTACCCATGCCAAGAACATAAATATTATTATCGGCATCTATTAAACATTTTCTTGTAGAAGAGCCATCAAAGGATGATTCGTATACATTTCTCCAAAGCAAGGTTCCTGAAGGGTTAAATTTCATGATAACACTAGCCGCATCAACAGGTGAAGCAAATCCGGAGCGGATTGTTCCTGTAACGATAATATTATTATCATTATCTGTTTCCACCCATGTGGCAACCTCATGTCGAGTTGCATCCGTATTATTATACGAAACCGTCCATTGGAAATTACCTGCTGCATCATGTTTCGATAAATAAATATCGCCTGCAGGATTATAATCCCAACTTATAGTGTATACATTATCAACAGCATCGGTTGTAATAGAAACTCCACCTAAAAATTGTTGCCAATCTAATGTTACTTGTGCATGGATATACAGTGGTATTGTCGCAAGCAAGATTGAAAATAGCTTTTTCATTTTAATTATTTTGATATTATTATTTGTTGATTATTAATGGCATTTATTGTTTCAATTCTCAACACGTACATTCCTGCAGGGAGCTGTGAAACATCAATACCATCTACAAATAAATCACTATTGTTAATCTCCATAATTGTTTTGCCTGCCATGTCAATAATTGTAAGGCGATTAATTTGTTCATTGCTGTTTACAAATACCAAGTCGGCTGCCGGATTTGGATATACGGAAATATTGTCTTCCATTATATTTTCACCTTCTCTGCATATTAAAGTTGTAAAATTCTGCACTGGTGAAAAATCAGAAACTACGTCAACACCAACCGTGTCGCATATAGTTCTTATTTGCCAAACATAATCTTTATTGCATTGGAGATTTTTCAAATTTAATTTATTGTTAATTCCAGTAACAAATTTTTTCTTCCATGTAGCAGCTGTTGCTTTTTTATACCAAACTTCATATTGCACGGCTCCCGGAACTAATGTCCAATTAAGTCGCGCCTTATTAATGGTAATATTATTGGTAAATAATCCTGTTGGTGTTTCACAAACTATTGGCAATACTTGGGTGTAGTGAATTGTTTTCGCGTACATCTCACCAATTGCATAAATAGAATTGTCAGACGACAAACAAAGTGCAATGCCGGTGTTTGCATAAAGGTCGTATAAGGCTGTCCACTCGGCCACTCCATCCGCTGTATATTTTATCGTAACCATTTGTGTTAAACTTAGCCAGAAATATCCCGGCCATGGACCACCTTGTCCGGTAATATAAATATTATCATCCGCATCCTTCACCATCATTTTTGGTATCTCATCATTACCGGTATGGGCGTTATACACTTGCGACCATAATTGATTTCCAACAGCATCAATTCTAATTGTTCTCCAATCAAAATATCCACCGGAAGAACCATACCCGATGATAAATGCACCGCCTACATTATCACATTCAATTTGTTTTGCAAATTCTTCAGCGCCGAAATTGTAGTGTTGCGACCATGTCAATGTCCCCGACGAGGTATACTTTTTAACGGAGATGTCGGTGCTAATAAAAGGTGGTGTGCCATAGGTGCCATGAGAAACAATAAAAATGTTTCCGGAAGGATCAATATCCATATCTATGATTCCATTTTCAACTCCGCTTACATGCCATAATACTATTCCGGCAGTAGTAATTTTACCGAAAGTTGAACCGAATGCGCCAATCAAAATATTCCCTGCTGCATCAAATTCAAGATTATTTAAAGTTCCCGGTAACGGATTGCCAAGTTCATCAGCTATTATTGTCCAAATATCATTACCATTACTATCATATTTTTTTACCATCATGTTTCCTACTTCTCCATGATATATCATCCAGGCATTTACATCTCCGCCAATAAAAATATTACCACTTGCATCGGTCAAAATTTTTCTCCCGCGGTAGGCTACGTCTGTTTTATAGGTTTTGCGCCAAAGTAGAGCACCATCCTCTCCATTAAATTTCATGGTTACCATTTGGACCGGATACCAATCTGTTCCAAAGCCGGTATTAGTATACCCTGTTACAATAGCATCACCATTTATATCAATAGCAACAGCACTCGCAACCTCCCATTGCGACGGAGTCGTATTATCATAAGTTGCAGTCCATAATATATTTCCCGCTACATCTCTTTTCGTTAAATACATATCCCCAAAAAAGATGTCACTAAGGGTAAAAGGGTTATTGTCAGCGTCGGTTACTACCGAAATCCCACTTTTGGAATATTCAACTTCATCTGAAACCCAATCCTCAGTTACCTGGCTCGAAACCGTGCCCACTATTCCGAATAGTAGTGCAACCAAAATGCGAATTTTTATCATAAATATTCAAATTATATGTCTATACAAATAGATAGCTTTTTACGACCAAACTTTGTGACAACGGTCTTGTAAAAGGCTGACTTTTATCACCTTTTTGCTAAAAAGTGAAAAAAGCATAAAATTCGAATGCGGTAAGAAGAAGACTGTAAATATACAATGAAATGTGCAGTATTGGCACATGATATATTAATTCATTGATAATCAATTGTATAATAATTGATTATCAATGAATTATGAAAGGAAAAATAATTTATAAAGTGCCTCGGAGCTCTTGTTCACGCTCGATTGCTTCAAATAGAGCTTTAAAATTGCCTTTTCCAAAGCTTCTGGCACCGTGGCGTTGAATTATTTCAAAAAACACAGTTGGTCTGTCTTCAACGGGTTTGGTAAATAATTGCAGTAAATACCCTTCATCGTCGCGATCAATTAAAATGTTGAGTTTTTTTAATTCATCAAAATCTTCATCTATATGACCAACACGGTCTAAAACATCTTCGTAGTAAACTTCAGGCACGTGTAAGAATTCCACCCCACGCGCGCGCAGTTCCGTTACTGTTTCGATGATATTATCAGTTGCAATGGCAATATGCTGCACGCCGGCACCTTTGTAAAAATCGATATACTCTTCAATTTGTGATTTCCTTTTTCCTTTAGCAGGTTCGTTAATGGGAAATTTAACAAAGCCGTTGCCGTTACTTACTACTTTACTCATTAATGCAGAGTATTCGGTTGATATATCGCTGTCGTCAAACGTAATTAATAATTTGAATCCCATTACATCTTCGTAAAATTTTACCCACTCATTCATTTGACCTAATTCAACATTGCCCACACAATGGTCAATATATTTTAGTCCAAGCGATTTAACCGGAACATTTGATTTTTTTGCAGTGTAACCCGGCATAAATGCGCCGTTATAATTTTTACGCTCAACAAATTTGTGAATTGTTTCTCCATAAGTCTGAATCGCAGAAATAACCACTTCCCCAAATTCATCTTTGTAAACGGTAGGTTCAATAACACCTTTTGCTCCGCGTTTCACTGTCTCTTCATAACTTTTTCTGGCGTCATCTACCCACAATGCCAAAACCTTCACACCATCGCCATGCTTGCGCGCATGTTCCGATATTTCGCTGTTGGGGTCAAATGAAGTAGTTAATACGATTCTTATTTTGTCTTGCTGCAAAACATAAGAAGCGCGGTCCTTTACACCGGTTTCCAAGCCTGCATACGCCACCAATTCATATCCCCATGCACTTTGATAGTAATAGGCAGATTGCTTCGCATTGCCCACATAAAATTCAATGTGGTCTGTTCCTTGGAGTGGAAGGAAGTCTTCCAAAGTTTGATTTGATTTTAATTCTAATGTATCCATAAATTTTAAAAATGTGCTGATGTGCTAATAAGCCAATGTGCAAATGTACCGATGTGCAAATGTACCAATTGGGTGTATCGAGCGATGTTAGTTAATAGTTCCTGTTTTTAAATTATAGTTTGATTTGCAAAAATGATTAAAGATTTATATTTTAATACTCATTTTCTCCTGGATGTCGAAATTATTTTTCCAATAACTTTATTTATGACATTTATACGTTCCAATAATTCATCACAATTGGGATAGTTTTTTGAGTGCTTACATAATCGCAACCAATATTCAGACTCATCACCCTCTTTCGCCGCCACTTTCATTTTGTGAATGAAGTCAGCTTTACTTTCTGCATTTTGCGATTCGTTAACATTCGCACCAATTGAAGTTCCTGCGTCAAAGAGTTGCCAGGCTAAATTTTTCTTTCCAAGACTCTCAAGCACTTCTGTGTAATCAATTATTAATAATGAAAACTCAAACGTCAACTGGACAATTAAATTGTCCTCAAACTCACTTGCCATACAATATTATTTTTAAGGATTAAACAAATTTGTATTATTTCATATATTTTACTACACCTAATTTTTAATTAAGTTCATTGTGTTTTTTCATTCATTCTATATATTTATTAAATAATTTTTTTCATTTAATTTCACTCATCACCTCCAACGTAGCAACCAATTTTAATTATTCTCAAGCCCCTCATTTGCACATTTGCACATCAGCACATTTGCACATTAGCTAGCTCAACCAACTTAAATAGTACTCCGTATCCTCAATCTCCAAAGCCTCTTCGGTTAGTTGCAGTGGCTTAAACGGATCTATCATTACGGCTAGTTCTTTGGTTTCTTTTTTGCCTATGCTGGCTTCGTAAGTGCCGGGGTGTGGGCCGTGTGGAATGCCACCTGGGTGTAAAGTAATTTGTCCGCGCTCAACACTTTTTCGGCTCATGAAATCGCCGTCAACATAGTATAATATTTCATCGCTGTCGATGTTGCTGTGGTTGTACGGAGCCGGAATTGCTAAAGGATGATAATCATATAACCTTGGCACAAAACTGCATATAACAAAATTATGTGCTTCAAAAGTTTGGTGCACCGGAGGTGGTTGATGTACACGACCTGTTATAGGTTCGAAATTGTGAATAGAAAATGCCCAAGGATAAACGTATCCATCCCAGCCAATTAAATCGAATGGATGATTGGCATAGTGATAAGGATAAATAATGCCTTGCTTTTTTATTTTAAAGAAAAAATCGCCTTGCTCATCATGTGTTTGCAAATTTTGTGGCGTTTTAATATCTCGCTCACAAAATGGCGAATGCTC
>JANMLV010000168.1:0-1658 GCA_031372705.1 Bacteroidota bacterium
GGGCGACGAAGTCATTCACGAGAAGGATTATGCCAATATCAGGTCACGTTGCAGCCAGCTGCTCGAAAACACCGAAATTGAGGGTTTGTTATTCGAATATTTCCATTTTTGGGGCGATTATGAGCATCGCAATCGTTCCCATAGTGCTTATAGTCATGAAATCCGAATCATCAGGAATCGCCCCGACATCCATTCTTATGGCGATGCACAAGGGTTTCGGCGAATTCCCGATTTTGATGGCAAAAATTTTCGACAGAAAGAAAATGTATTTAAACTAAAGGTTGCGCGTGTAAACGCAGGAATTTATCATTACGGTTGGGTTCGTCCGCCCGATTTTATGATGCGGAAACGGCAAATGAGCAATACTTTACATCACGGGGCTGAAACCACTACCGAAAACTTCACTGCACAATTATTTGATTATGGACCCGTTGGTCGAAAACCCAAATTTACAGGCACACATCCGGCAGTTATGGCAACGCGCATTGCGCAATTTAATTGGGCACATCAACTGAATTACGGCAAGCATCAAAAAAAAATAAACAGGCCATTACAAAAGCATGAAAAATTAAAATATCGCATTTGGAGTTGGTTCGAAATAAATGTATTTAAGCGACAAATTTTTACTGCATCAAAGTATGAAATAATAGATATTTAATTTTCCTTTTTTGGCGTGTGCCGCAATTAAATTCCTTCACCTTAATATACATTCGTGCGGCACCGTGCTTTCCGTTTCAACTCCTCGGTTCGTTCCTCACCTGCGGGGTTTCCACTGCAATCACGCACGCGGGGGGATTGATTGAGCAAGATTTATTGATTGAGCAAACCCGATAGCTATCGGGTGAGCAAAATTTGAGGTTTGCAATAGTGTTGAAATTATTGGTAATGGTTGTAAATTTTCTTTCCAATAGGAGAGGGAATTATCACTTTGGTAATGCATTTAAATTTTGTTCACCCGATAGCTATCGGGTTTGTTCACTTTTGTTCAATAAAAAAAATAATACTCCCAATGAGCAAAATTTGGGGTTTGAAATGGGTTGAGATGTTTGGTAATTATTGCAATTCTTCAATTTTATTTTATGTCAATTGAAGTTTGAATTATCATGTTAGCACTGCCCTTAAATTTTGTTCACCCGATAGCTATCGGGTTTGCTCATTTTTGTTCAATATAAAAATTAATATTCCCATTGAGCCAAATTTGTGTTTTGAATTAAGTTGAACTTTATTGCACACAACAAATACTGTTTATTTGTTTTTCACCTCAAATAACCTGCACAAGCACTCGTAATAGAGCCAAAACTTTTTATATTGAGAAACGGCTTTGCGCAACTCATTTTTAACTTGCTATATACAACACGCAACTTTTTGGTATTGATAATCAATGGGTTATGAAGTTTAGAGGAATTTGGGGAAGTTGTGTATATTCGCAAATATATTGTTAGCGGTCAGGCTATGACGACCGTGCAAACATCAAACAGACAGACATAAAAACAAAAAATATGGACAAGAAATTTACAGAATGTAGTCGGTGTGGCAAAGCAATCTATTACGGGAATGCTTATGTGACAATTGTTAGAAATGTAGAACAAGCGGATTTTGAGCTGACAACAAATCAAGAAGAAATTACAGTAATTGACTCCAATGAAGTTATTACATTC
>JANMLV010000173.1:0-4224 GCA_031372705.1 Bacteroidota bacterium
GTGGTTCCGCTGAATCAACAACAATATTTGTTGACGTTTATAAAAATCCAAATGCAAGTATCACAGCCGGCGGCCCAACCACATTTTGTGCAGGTGGGAGTGTTGTTTTAACCGAATTACCCGTTGGAGGAAGCACCTACCAATGGTATAAAGGCGCATCACTAATTGCAGGAGCTACAACTAATATTTATGTTGCAACAACGTCAGGCAATTATAAATGCCGCGTTACAAAAACAGCAACCGGTTGTTTTAAAAATTCGAATACAATTGCAGTAAGTGTGCCGTGTAAAGAAGGAGAGATGATGGATTATGAAATTAATATCTACCCAAATCCCTCAACAACCCAACTATCAATTTCTACCAATAGTTATGAAATGAAATTAATTCATGTTTTAGACGCTGTAGGCAATGTTGTAATTTCATTATCATCCACTGAAAATATCGTGGAGTTAAATGTTGAAAAATTAGCTTCGGGAATGTATTTTATTCAAATGGTTGGTAATGAAAATATTTCCACATGTAATTTCATAAAACAATAAGCAATTATCTAAATTCATGCAGGTATTCGCTATTAAGCAACAAGGTGTAATTAACAAACCGAATTTATGTTTTAAAAGCAACAGGCAAAAACTTTATTGCTGAGCAAAAACTAATTATTGAGTAACGGAATTTAAGAAAGTAAGGTTAGCATTTTGCAATCTTAAAATATAAATAAACTGATTCCTTTTTCGTTTTATCAAATTCAGTAACAATTAAAATTTGTTTGTTTTTAACATTTTTCTTAATTTTAATAGCACATTCAGGTTACCTATTAACCTAAACGTTTAAATTGAAGATTATGAAAACCACCACATTAATCATCATTTTTACATTGCTGTTTGCGCAAAATGAGATGAAAGCGCAGCTTGGCATCGAATTACAGGCAGGAGGGTCTAATTTCATTGGCGCTTCGTTTAATGCATCGTATGATTTCAAAATCAATCAGAATGGATTACATTATCTAACTCCAACTGTTGGTTTTGGTGCAATGTTGCCTGCTTGGACCAACGCGCCAAACGACAATAGGCTTACAACTTTATTGTTTCATGCAGGGCTAAACTATCGGTATCAGCGTTTTGGCGCAGGCGTAGAGGCTTCATTTTTGGTGAATAATCCCTTTTATATTGAAAAAACGTTTACAGGAACTGTTGATTTAATTGTATATCCTAACCTTAATTATTTAGTAGTAGATCGCAGCAAATGGTATTTAAAATTATCAGGAGGTGCCTATTTTGCTTTCGATAAAATTGACTTCCCTGAACCGCCTAAATTCTCCTATTCTTTTGCCGGTGATGTAATTCCGGGTATTGGAATAAGTGCAGGTATAAAATTAAATGGGAAGTAAATTTTGAGGTAGCACTTTATTCCGAAATATGGTGTTAAATTGGATTTGTATGAAATGCAAATACCAAGTAATTTTTGCTTTTTTTTTAGAAATCAAACTTGCCTACTTCAGATTTAGATATGGATAATCTTTCCAAAGTATAATTATTTTTTTAATATGTTAACGTTTAATTTCAACCTACATTGCTTGTACTATTTAAGTTTCGCTATGTCAACTCAATAAGTGCTGTAACGCCTATTTGTATTTAGAAAGCAGTTATTGTTAAATAAACCACATTTGGCACCCATGTGTTAAGAATATGCCTAATCTGAAACAAAAATTGGTATTTTTAGTGCATATATTGAACTTTTGGATACCAATAATCAATCCCTCAAAATCAAATTCCTAAAAGTGAATTTCAAAACAGTTACCACCATTTTGAGCTGTTTGAGTATTTGTGTGATGCAATTGCAAGCACAAGTTGTTGATATAGCATGGCAAAAAACAATTGGTGGAAGCAATTCCGACTGAGCTTATAATATGGACGCTACTTCCGATGGCGGCTTAATTGCTGCAGGCTATACCTATTCGGGTATTTCCGGTATTAAAACAGATGTCACCTACGGTGGTGGCGATTATTGGGCGGTAAAAACTGATGCATTGGGAAATATTGAATGGCAAAAAACATACGGCGGCTCTAGTAATGACCAGTTGGAATCTGTTGTTCAAACACCTGATGGCGGTTATTTACTTGGTGGATATTCTACATCCGGAATTTCAGGAAATAAAACAGAAAATAACCTTTCCGGCTCAATTGACCTTTGGATAATTAAATTGGATGCCGATGGCAATATCTTGTGGCAAAACACAATTGGCGGCTCTAATAGCGATTATTTAGCTTCTGTTAATGTTACAAGTGATGGTGGATATATAATTGGTGCATATTCCCTTAGTGGTATTTCCGGTGACAAAACGGAATTGAACAAAGATGATTTCGATTATTGGATAATAAAATTAAATGCATCGGGTAATATTGTTTGGCAAAAAGCGATAGGCGGCAATAGTGCCGATTATTGTTTTCGTACCCAAGAAGCTCCTGATGGCGGTTTTATTGTATCGGGTAGCTCATCATCACCAATTTCCGGAGATAAAACAGAAGGACGTTTAGGAATAATTGGAACAAATGATATTTGGGTGTTAAAACTTGACGCTTCCGGGAATATTCTGTGGCAAAATACTATTGGTGGTACAGCTACAGAAACTGCTTACGAAATGGAGGTTACTGCCGACGGAGGTGCCGTAATTGGTGTTTACACACCGTCAAATGCTTCAGCAGATAAAAGTGAAAATAATATTTCAGGTGCCCCAATTACTTATGATTATTGGGTATTAAAAATCGATTCAGTTGGATTAATTGAATGGGAGAACACAATAGGAGGAACATCCGATGATTATTGTCATGGGCTTACATTAACAAACGACGGTGGCGTTGCTATAAGTGGTTATTCCACTTCACCTGCATCAGGCGATAAAACACAGGGAGTTGTTGGTGCTGCCGATTATTGGGTATTGAAATTAGATGATACCGGAACTATTTTATGGGATAAAACTATTGGCGGTAATCTTACGGATTATACTTATGATATTATTGAATTAAACGATGGGCAATTAGTATTAGGTGGCACATCAACTTCCGGAATTACCGGTGATAAAACGGAAGCACCTTATGGTTTTGCAGATTTTTGGCTGGTGAAATTAAATGAATGTAATCCGGTAGCGGAAATATGCAATGCAATTGATGATAATTGTAATGGATTAATTGATGATGGTGTAACAGTAACCATTTCAATTGCGGCAGGCGGTGCCACAACATTTTGCCAAGGGAGCAATGTCGTGTTAACAGCAACGCATACCGGTGCAACATTGCAATGGAAAAAGAATGGGACAACAATTCCGGGAGCAACTTCAGTTAATTATACTGCTACTGCTACAGGTAATTATTCTTGCACTTCTACTAATGCATGCGGAACAGCAACATCATCGAGTATTTTAGTAACAGTAAATAAAAATCCAAGTGCTACCATCTCAGCAGGCGGCCCAACTTCATTTTGTGCAGGTGGCAGTGTAACATTTACCGAAACGCCTGTAGGTGGAGCAACATACCAATGGTATAAAGGCGCCGCACCAATAGCAGGTGCTACAACTACCACATACGTGGCAACTACTGCCGGTAATTATAAATGCAGAGTTACAAAATTGGCAACAGGATGTTTTAAAAACTCAAATTCAATTGCCGTTTTTATCACTTGTAAAGAAGGTGATCCATTCACCCTTCAAGATTGGTCAATTTATCCAAATCCGGCTTCAACATCAATCACTATTCAAACTGATAACACTGCGGAAAAAGGAATAAATATAATTGATGCGATAGGTCAAGTTGTATATACAATTTACACCAACGATAATTTAATGGTAATTAATATAGACCACTTACCTGCGGGAATCTACTTCGTTAAAGTAGAAAGTGAAATGATGACAACAACAGAGAAGATAATTATAGAATAAATATAAAAGGGAATGCATTAAACAATACATTCCCTTTTAAAATTTATTTATAGTGTTTATTGCATCTTAAAATCACAACAGCACAAAATTATGAAGTAATAAATTAATAAGTCGGCACTTAAAACTTATTCATAAACATCATACTCTCCACCGGACGAATAGTTCTGTTTACGTATTTGGCACCTGCCTTCTTATTGTAGTAGTTTGAAATATCTCCTTTAACCTCAAAATAAATTAGACATGCGAACGGTATTCGGGCTGGTGGCGTTGGTGCTGGCGTGCGGGGTGGCACGGGC
>JANMLV010000204.1:0-1536 GCA_031372705.1 Bacteroidota bacterium
TATAATTATGGAGTGACTAGATGCCTACTTCTATAAATTAATTTGAAAACAATATTACCGGTTCACAGTATTGCTTGTTATAAACATTTATTAAGATACAGGTGCCTGGTTGAATTCAGTCTTATTCCGATATCTGCAAGAACGAATTAATTGGGTCTTTATTATAATACATACACCTGAAAAAACGGTGTGTTTTTAATGATTGTATTACCGCTTTAAAATTAGGCTGTTTTTTGCAAATTGATATACTTAATAAATTTTTACGCCCGTTTTAAAATAATATTCCTATTTTTATGTTCAGGTTATAAATTATTATACCTGCAGAAATTAACTTTAAGTTCTCCTTCTGTTGATTTTTTCCAATCCCTGCCGAATTACCACCTGAATCCCCCTCCCTATTGTAATTCGTAAATAAATCAACTACCATATGCGTAATTCTACCTCTCTTACCCGTCCACTAAATCTTTTAATCAAAAAGATTTTTATTATTATGTTGGCTTTCTTCCTGGTGATGGCAGTTGCCGTTAGCAGTAATGCTCAGTCTGCAGGCTTTGTTCCTGTATATGTTCCCAATTTGCTAAACACGCAGGAAAAAGTTTTAGATATTCCAACTATGAATACAATCATTAATCAGGAATTGCAAAACTTAGAAGTCAACGCTAAAAAAGTAATCGTTTATTACATAGACATTGATGACCAAAAAGCATTGGAAAAATTCATCAAAGACAACAACGCCACAGAAATAGAAGTAGAACTAAAAGACCTTAAAAATCTGCTTCACGATGTGGTAATTGAGGACATAATAGATTTCAAAAACACCAAAACAAAAGACGGTTACGAAACAGAAATAAACAAATTCATCAGCGACCGTTTAATTCAGAAAATCGGTGAGTTTAACCAAAAAGGAAATTTACAATCGGTTGCTAAAGGCAAAAAATTCAATCCTATCAACATCAGCGAAGAAGGTTTAGAACTTATAGAACTTATTGCCCTCGACTGCGAAAACAAAGAAGGAAAATGGCACAGCACAACCGAAATTAAAATTGATAAACTCGGCTACGTAATTACCAACGGTGTGAAATCAAAAAACTTTTGGGATGGCAAAATTAGCAGCGACAAAAAACCGTTGAGAATAAAAGTGAGAAACATAAGCGGTGACGAAACAATTAAAGTTGTGTAAATAAAATGGCTGAAATTCCGCAGGTGTTCTTCTCTTGCAAACCAGAATGAACAAAGTGCTGTTGGTGAAAACACACAAAATCGGCAAGAATAGGGTGCATATACGTTGGTGGCGTAGGATGAGGGAATGTATGGGGAAAAAGAAAGTGAATTAGAAATTATATAAACCAATCATTCAGCAGGTAAAAGTAGCACTCCGTTTCTTTCATTTATTGGAAGACACAGCAAAAAAAATGCCACCCAACAGGATGGCTTCACATATTATAAGGTAAAGTTCAATTCATTTTTAACTTGCCAATAATCTTATTGGCTGCCTTCAATTTTTCAGGAAATAATACTTTGCCTGATAGTTTATCC
>JANMLV010000216.1:0-2224 GCA_031372705.1 Bacteroidota bacterium
GTTGATACGTCTGTTTAGGTGTAACTTGTCATTAATTCTAAAGTCAGCATGCATGCCTAACTTTCCCCCTTTGGATGTCTCATGAAAGCCACCTCCAATAAAATGAGGGTCAGGAATTAAAGATGGGATGGTGGTTAAGGACTCTAAAAACTGTACAATTGAAGTAGAGTTGAAAAAACCAAAAACCTCTCGTGTAAAACCATTGCAATCTGTCGGCATCACTTGTCTTTTATGTAATCCTGCATATCCAGATTCAAACATCACATCATTTTTATGCTTATTATTCGGAAAGTTTAACAGTATTTTCTCAATAAATGCCGCAGGCAGAAAAGCATCTATCACAATATGCGGGTAAGGTTCCGCGAAACAATATTCGCCACTTAACGACTCACCATATTTTTTTGCATCTTCAATATTTAAATAAACACCATCATCAATATTGATTGGTAGCGTTGCTTGTTGAAACATAGTAAGGTTCCTCATAGTGAATACTATTTCACTGGCAAAAAATATACTGGATATAGTGAGGTATATTTAGATTTGTTAGCAGGCTAGTCTGCTTAGTAGTAATATGCTTTAGATTCAACTTCGGCTTTATTCAAAACCACCCCCAGTAGTTTATCTTTGGGCAAATGGTGCAATGTCTCTTCAATTTCAGCTTGTGTCGAGGCTCCACTTGCAACCACCAGTAATATGCAATCCACCTGTTGCAATAATATCATTGCATCATCAGAATTAAGTATTGGCGGAGAATCAACAATTACAACTCGAGATTCGTAACGAGCTTTAAGTTCTTGAATTAAACTAGTTATCTTTTTTGATGATAGCACTTCTGCAGAGTTAGAAACTGGTTTTAAAGTAGGCAAAATTACTAACCTTGGGATTCCAGGATTAAAAATAATATCTTCAATTTTTGAGTTTCCTGATAAATAATCGTTTATGGACTTTTCAGGATGCACCCCTAAGTAACTAGCAATTCTGGGCCTGCGCAAATCAAAGTCAACCAAAATAGCCGTTTTAAGCGGTTGGTGTGCGATGCTAATTGCAAGGTTAATTGATACTAAGGTTTTACCAGATTCTGGAGTAGGTGAAACTACTGCAACAGTATTCCAGTTGTTATCTTCCATCTTTTGTAATACTTGCGTCCTGAGTGAGTCAAAAATACCACTATTTTTATCATTCTTTAAATGAGACACCACCCTAGTGTTTTCAAGGTGCACTGGGTTAAGTTTAATAACCTGCGTATTAACGTAACTAATTTTACTAAGGTCAGCTTCTAAATTTATAGAGTGTTGAAAAGGCTGATGTGATACCTCGACCTCAACTGGTTTTGACACTGGTTTTACTTCTGAGTTTTGTAACTTAGCTTTAGCAAGAGCGTCTTTAATTTTTTCCATGATTTTCCCTACGCCAATTTAGTCGTCAATTTTAACAATAGCAAATCAAGTGGCATATAAAACAGATGTATGAGGACAAGCCCAAGTAAAATACTAACAAAAAGTGACGCCAAAATAACTTTAAATAGATTTTTATTTCTTTTTAACTCAGTTTGGGTAGTAATGTAAGGAATGATGACTAGCGGCCGCATATTGATAATCGAATTAAGCGACTCTACTCCGTGCACTCTTTTATCTAACACTTCTAACAGAGCCGCCAAGGCTACTGCTGCTGCAAGCGCTGCAAACAGTCCTAAAGTAATGATTTTCTTTCTATTAGGCTTGATTGGCTTATCAGGGAAGATTGGTGGCTCAAGAACTGAGAATCGTTCAGCTTTGTTCTCTGTTTCTAGGTTTTCGGCTATTTTAGCATTTACTTGTTTTGACTTTACTTCGTCATATTTTGTTTTGGCATTTTCATAGTCTCGCATTAATGTAAAAAGACCGCGCTCCACAATAGGACTTTGACTCACTTGCGATTGAAGCTGACTTATTTTTCCTTGCAAGTCTCTCTTTTGATCAGTTAGGGAGTTTAATCGTGATTTAGCTGCAGCAATCTGTGTTTGTATTTTAGCTATTACGAAATCTACTGCTACATCATTTCTTACTGGCTTTACCTGCTCTGACGGACTGACCGTCTTTTCTAAAGTCTCTATCTTTCTTTTTAGGGCACGAATTGTAGGATGTGTCTCTTTGTATAAAACAAGCGACCTATCAAGCTCTGCCTTAGCTTTATCTAGCTCAGAAATTGCAACACTTTGAACATCTGCAGTACTATTTTTCGCACT
>JANMLV010000218.1:0-2455 GCA_031372705.1 Bacteroidota bacterium
TGTTTTGTCGGTTAGTAAATCGGCAACGTAATTGCCAAAAATATGCACATCGTCGGTAATTAAAATATCTTTTTCATGTTGCACTTGTAACCCTTCTGCACCAATTGTTGTGCAAACCATTGGAATGCCTCTGCACAAACCGTTAATTGTTTTCACTTTCATACCGCTGCCGAAACGCAAGGGAATAATATTTATTTTGCATTTTGTAAAATACTCCTCGAGGTCGTATATAAAACCTTTTATTTCTACATCTTTATGTTGCTTTCCGAGTTCAATTAATCGCGCATCAGGATTTTTGCCGATAATATATAACTTAAGTTCCGGAAACTGCTGTTTAAGCTTACTCCAACAACCATTTACAAACCAAATGAGTCCTTCAATATTGGCTTCCCATGTGAGCGTGCCAACGTATACCAAACTATTTTCTAATTGATCAAAATCCGGTATTGGCAACTTAATTTGGTCGTCTTCACCTATGTGCAAATAATCGCGGAATTTTAATTTTCTTTTTTCAGGATTTGGTTCGTGAATTTCATTGTCGTTTGTTCCACCCAAAACAATATCGGCTTGGGCAACATATTTAAATTCCCAATTTTTTATTCTGCGCGCTTCTGATTTAATTACTAGCTTTTTAATTGGATTAGTTTCCACTTCTGCATATCTGCTCCAAATTAAATATTCAGCATTGTGAGAACGGAAAATTACTTTCCCCTTGAAATTTTTAGGAACATATTGCATCACTTCATAATGCTCCGCAATAATTACATCATAATCGTTGGCAATAGACTCAATTTTGCGATGCATGGAAGCGGAGTAATTGCGAAACATATTTATCGTCATGCCCTTCAAATAACTTTTTACCAGGTTAATGGGATTGCGTTCCACATTCAACACTTCAAAATAATAATTTTTTAAGCCGGTATCTTCTAAAAATGCATCTTTATACTTAACGTCATCCCCCTTTAAGAAACAAGCAAAAAATACATCATGCGTTTTATTCAAATAAGAAATTAATTTATACGAATTAAATAAACTGGCACCGTGATTAGTGGGAAACGGTAAATGTATGGTGATATGCAATACTTTTTTGCGAGGTATCATATTACAAATTATTATTTTGTTGAAGACAAAATTAAGCAGAACCACTCAGATTTATCTTTCTTTGCTGTGGGTAAAACAACTGTTATGTCACATTATCGCATTTTTTTTCCGCTATTTTATCCGATAAAAGTAATATGGCTGTCACTTTTACAAGATTTTAACATGCCGATTTTAATATTTCAATAATGTTTTAATACTTTCACAAAAAATTAAATATGAAAATGAATTTTACAACGAAAAAAGATAAGCTGCTCTCTTACTCCGCAATGGCTGCAGCCTTTGTTGCGTGCGCTTCTGACGCGAATGCCGATATTGTTTATGTGGATATTCCGGATGCATCACTCGTTTTAGGCGATTTTGCAACTTTAGATTTAGACGGCGATGGTGTTGTTGATTTCGGATTTATTTTAGACTCCGACACCCCTGACTGGACTTTTGTGCAGGCATTCGGTTATTTAAGTGCATTAAGTTACGGAAACCCGAACAACCAAATTGCAGGATATAGTGGTGCATTTTTACCTTATGCAAGCGCAATAGGTTCAGGCGCTGAAATTGGCGCAGGTCTCGATTTCTTGGCCAGCTCTTACAACCTTGCTTTTATTGCATCGCTTTATTCGGGTGTTACTTATGGCCAATTTGGTGATGGCACCGATAAATTTATGGGCATTCAATTCGATATCAGCGGAACTTTACATTATGGCTGGATTCGCGTGAACGCAACCGTTGACCCTGTTACGCTAACCATAAAAGATTGGGCATACGACGATGAAGCTGACACACCAATTCTTGCAGGTGCTACCGAAACACCACTTCCTGTAGTTGCTTTTGCCGGTGATGCCATTTTAGTGAGTGAAACTGACGGTGCTACAACCATTACTGTAGCATTAGATATTCCGGGAGATGCTACCGTTGATTTAGATGTTAATGATGCTTTATCAACAGCAACAAACGGTGCCGACTTTACATTCAGCGACCCGACAAGTGCTGTATTTTCAGGTGGTGTTACTACATTAACTTTTGATGTTACCTTAATGAATGACATCGATTTTGAAGGTTCTGAAACTATTGTAATAGATATTACCAATCCGGTAGGTTGCGAATTAGGTGCAACTACGCAATATTCTATTATTATTAATGATGATGAATTACCATTGCCTCCGTTAGTTAATTTAGATGGCACTGCAGTTACATTATCCGAAGCAGGCGGTGGCGGCTCTGTGGTGATGAACATTTCTGAAACTGCCGATTGCGTGGTGGACTATGCATTAAATGCTGCAGGCACTTCTGCAACTGAAGCACTCGACTTTACTTATGCATCAGGTAGTATCACTTTTACCGATGGCGGACCATTATC
>JANMLV010000228.1:0-5707 GCA_031372705.1 Bacteroidota bacterium
TAATGCACGGCAGGATAAATGCGCATTGGCACCTCGTAGGGATTTTCTGCGGTGATATGACTATACATATCAAACAAATTTCCGTAGCGCTCTTCAATTACATGTTTGCCTAAACGTTTAATGGCGTCGGCAAAATCGAGATAAACGGCTAATCCGCTTTCTCCAACTCCCCTTCCATCGTCACAAGCTTCTTTTGCTGCTCTTGATGAAATATCGCGTGGCGCTAAATTTCCGTATGAAGGATATTTGCGCTCTAAATAATAATCACGTGCATCTTCAGCAATATCAGTCGGTTTTTTCTTGCCTTCGCGAATTGCCTTAGCATCTTCTTGCGATTTTGGAACCCAAACGCGACCATCGTTACGCAAACTTTCACTCATGAGTGTCAACTTGCTTTGATATTCTCCTGAAACCGGAATGCAAGTCGGGTGAATTTGTGTGTAGCAAGGATTGGCGAAATTTGCCCCACGTTTATATGCTTTCCAAGCTGCGGTTACGTTGCATCCCATAGCATTAGTAGATAGGAAAAACACGTTACCATATCCGCCGGTGCACAACAAAACTGCATGCCCAAAGTGACGCTCAAGTTCACCTGTAACTAAATCTCTTGCAATAATGCCTCTTGCTTTACCATCGATTGTAACCACGTCTAACATTTCATGACGTGCAAACATTTGAACATTACCTAAACCAATTTGACGTTCCAATGCTTGATAAGCCCCAATTAATAATTGCTGTCCCGTTTGACCGCGTGCATAAAATGTTCTAGACACCTGAGCACCTCCAAATGAACGATTATCTAATAATCCACCGTATTCGCGTGCAAACGGAACACCTTGTGCCACACATTGGTCGATGATGTTCACACTTACTTCTGCTAAACGATACACATTTGCTTCACGAGCGCGAAAATCGCCTCCTTTTATGGTATCATAAAACAAGCGAAATACTGAATCGCCATCGTTTTTATAGTTTTTTGCTGCGTTGATACCACCTTGAGCTGCAATTGAATGCGCTCTTCGCGGTGAATCTTGGTAACAAAATGCTTTTACTTTATAACCAAGCTCTGCCAGCGTTGCAGCCGCCGAAGCACCTGCCAAACCCGTTCCCACCACAATAATTTCAAGCTTGCGCTTGTTCGATGGGTTTACCAACTTAACATGATTTTTGTAATCGGTCCATTTTTGGTCTAATGAACCTTCAGGTATTTTTGAATCTAGTGCCATTGTAAATGGTTAAGTTTAATGTTCAAATTAGTTGTTTGTCAACAAAATCAGGCTATCCAGCCTGCAAATATCGAAATCGGCATCATTGCAAAAACAATGCATACTACGATAGAAAAGCAGATGCCGATACTTTTTAAAACCGGTGTATATTTTTTGTGATTTACCCCTAAAGTTTGGAATGCCGATTGAAAACCATGCACCAAATGCCAGCATAATGAAATTACACCAAGCAAATACACTACGAGCACAAATGGGCTTTGAAAGGTAATCACCATCTCTTCAAATAAATTGAGCACTTCTTTGTCGCCCAAATTTACTTCGTTGAGATGTTCAATCCCCAAATTACCACCTAAACGACTAGGAGCCCAGAAATGGCTGATATGTAATACCAAGAATAACAAAATTAGTGTCCCAAGCAATGTCATGCTTCGGCTGTACCATTTGCTGTTAGCGGAAGGGTTCGAAACGGCATAACCAATCGGTCTTGCTTTTCTGTTTTGGGCCGTAAGCATATATGCTTGAATAATATGAACGAAAAATCCTGCAAAAAGCACAATTTCCATCGTTCGTATCAAAATATTCGACCCCATAAAATGGGCGGCTCTGTTGAAGGTTTCACCACCATCGTTAAAAAATATCATCGAATTGATGACACAATGAACAATCAGAAACATAATCAAGAAAAGCCCCGTAACCGACATCACCAGCTTGCGCCCGATTGAAGAGGTTAATAATGTATTAATCCAACTCATGCATTAAATTTTTTAACAATTGCAAATGTAAAACAGTACGAGTTAATTATTAGTTTAAGAATATGCACATTTCATTATTTATTGAATTTGTTACTTATTTTGAATTAGTCTAAATAAGGATATTCAATAATTATCACCTTATGTGTCTGCCGACTGGAAGGTACCATTCGCACTTTGGGACTTTTGAAATCATACCCAAAAAGCAGTAATATTATAGCCTCAATCATAAAATGCAACTTATAAAAAGTTTAACATTATTAAATGCTATGTCTAAAAATGCAAGCATAAAAATTATGCATAGCTCACTAGGCTTACTATTCTGCATAACTAGCTTTACAAGCAGCGCTCAAGTGTTAATTGGGGGTGAATTTTCATATTCATTAAACGGTAGCATAAATACATTTAATGTAATTACCTATTCGCTGTATGAACCGAATTTAGAAGGTTGGCTAAATTATGGTGATGGCGGAGCCGGCATAATTGAGATGTCGTCGGAATTAATTAACGATACCGTATATAAAAATAGCGGCAGCGCAATACATATTTTTGGTCTCCCGGGGACATATTTAGTAAGTTTCGAATCAGACAATATTGTTGATGATATTCGCAATGTTGCGCCTTCCGACAATGCAAAATTATATATGGAAGTTATTTTTAAAACATTTCTTGACCCTATAATTAATACTGCTCCTGTTTGTGCATTTCCATTGCTGGATTTTACTATCGACGATGCTTGTTATATAACACAATCGCGCTATGCTATTGATGCTGAAGGAGATTCAATTACTTATAGTTTGAGATTATTTTCCACCTATGGTGATGCTGCAACTGTGAGTACTTTTCCGGAAGCCACCGACTCAATTGGAATTAATTTAAATACAGGTGAATTTTATTGGCGCAATGCAATTTATCGCGACAACTATGGCATAAGATACAATATAAATAAATATCGTGATGGAATATTTCTAGGAACATCGATGCAAGAAATAATAACACCAATTAATTGCGGAATTGTATCGAATATAAATTTAACACCTGCTACTTTTGCTGTGTTTCCAAACCCGGTAAATGATAATCTGGAATTAACATAATTACAACAACCCATCGACGAATGTATTATTTATAATGCCATGGGACAAACAGTATTTGAACAATCAAAACTTGAGAATACGGCATTAAATGTTGGCCATCTCGCTGCCGGATTATACACCATTTATGTAATGCAAGGCGATGCTGTTTCCATGAGCAGGTTCGTAAAATTGTAAAACTTAACACATCTTATAAAATTCGGGTGTGGTTTTTGCGTTATATTTGTTACGATGAAACTGATACAAAAGTTGACAGTCACGCTTTTGCTCTTGATAACCTTTGGGCAAGCAAGGGCTTCTTACATTTTATTGCCAATGGATGATGGTCAGGCCGACCACTTGAAATGCTACGGCATTGCTTACTGGATGCTCGAAAATGGCGGGAAAATAGACTGGATGCTCAATTACAGAGGTGGCAGCTTTTGCTTTCAGTATTTAGATGTGTATGAAAAAGAATGTTTGATAAGAGGTGTCAGTTACGAAGTAATTCCGGATGCATCTTACAATAAAATAGTGGCAGATATTGCAAATCCCGAGGCGAACATGGATGTGATGAAATTGGAAAAAGCGCCAAAAGTAGCAGTTTACTCACCAAAATCGAAGCAACCGTGGGATGATGCCGTAACGTTAGTATTAACCTATGCTGAAATTCCATACATAATAGTTTACGATGAAGAAGTGATGAATGGTGAACTACCGAAATATGATTGGCTCCATTTGCACCACGAAGATTTTACGGGACAATACGGTAAATTCTGGAGTGCTTACCATACGCAAGCTTGGTATCAGCAGCAGGTTGAAGAAAATGAAAAAATTGCAAAGGATTTTGGATTTACGAAAGTGTCGCAATTAAAATTGGCAGTCACCCATAAAATTCGTGATTTTGTTAGCGGGGGCGGATTTTTATTTGCGATGTGCAGTGCCGCCGACAGCTACGATATTGCCTTAAGTGCAGAAGGCGTAGATATATGTGAAAGCATGTTTGATGGCGACCCTGCAGACCCTGCTGCGCAATCGAAATTAGATTATAGTAAAACGTTTGCATTCGAGAATTACAATATCAGCAGAAATCCTTATGAATATTCGATATCCAATATTGATGTCTCCCATTCGCGCAATGTGCCCAAAGAACTGGATTTTTTCACGCTATTTGATTTTTCTGCGAAGTGGGATCCTGTTCCAACCATGTTAACACAATGTCATACTAAAACAATACCGGGATTTTTCGGACAAACTACTTCGTTTAACAAGAGTTTAATAAAAAGCAGCGTGCTTATTATGGGTGAAAATAAATCGGCCAATGAAGCGCGTTATATCCACGGTGAATACGGCTACGGCACTTGGTCGTTTTACGGTGGCCACGATCCTGAGGATTACAAACATTATGTTGGTGATCCTCCAACGGAGTTAGAACTGCATCCCAATTCTGCCGGTTATCGGTTAATTCTGAACAACGTATTATTTCCGGCTGCAAAAAAGCAGAAGCAGAAAACTTAATTCAGGAAAAAATTTCCGTGTCGAGTCACAGACCCGACACGGACGATTACTCCGATTGACATTCCAAAAATCATATAATTCAATTTGTGTCGGGTCATAGACCCGACACTGACGATAGCTCCGAATGACATTCCAAATTATATCCAAGAAATTGCCCTTATATAAAATTGAACATGCCAAATTAGTCCGTGTCGGGTCTATGACTCAACGCAATTAAAAAGTATAATCCATAACACAAATCCAGCCTTGTAGGGGCGACAGTATGGTAATAACCAACACCTTAGCACTGAACCCAGCCCTGCAGGGGCGACAGATTGGTAATAACCAACATCATTGCACTGCATCAAGCCCTGTAGGGGCGACAGATTGGTACTTTGCGATTAATGCCCTCCAATCCTAAATTATGCACATGAAATATCCACAACTAAAACTTTAGCAATTAAAATCTTAACCGCTTATTTGTTTTGCCCTCAACCATCCCAATTTAAAGCAATTAAAAAACAAAAACTAGTCTAAATTTTATCAACACAAATACACTAAATTCATTCAATAAACAATTATTGAAAATCAATAACATTGTTTTTTAACCCTTAAAGACAAAATTATGGCTAACACCTACACCCAAATGAATTTACATGCTGTTTTTGTTGTTAACCACCGCACGTGTTTAATTACTGAAAACTACAAAGACCAACTATGCTCTTACATTGCAGGAACCCTTAAAGGCATGCAATGTTATCCACTTGTAGTTAATGGTCACTTAGATCATGTGCATGTATTATATGAAATGAACACAACATTATCTGTTGCTGAACAACTTGGTAAGTTAAAAAGCAACTCATCAAAATGGGTAAATGATTTAAAATTTCTCAAAAAAGATTTTCAATGGCAGCAGGGGTATGCGGCCTTTACAATTTCAAAAAGAGAAAGAGATAAGGTTATTAAGTATATCAATAATCAGGAATCTCATCATAAAGAGGTTGCATTTAAAGAGGAGTATTTGAATTTATTGAAAGAGCATGATATTATTTTTGATGAGCGATACTTGTTTGAATTTAGGGATGATGTTAATCTTTGAGTATAATTCTGTCGCCCCTACAGGGCTAGAACCGTTGTCGTGATTAGCATGTGGTGTTACCATTCT
>JANMLV010000229.1:0-3425 GCA_031372705.1 Bacteroidota bacterium
GGGTGAGTTTTTTCACACTCTGACGTTACCTGCAAGCTTAAAAAACGACACGACAGATAAAAATGACACCAGAAGAATTTGTAAAGAACTTTTATTTAGAACGAAAATCACTTGTCAACTTATATTTAATTTCTGACAACGAGACTGACGTTGCTAAGCTAATTGCAGACTTACAACTTGACGAACAGAAAACTGAAAAACTTCGACAAATTTTGAATGGAGTTTTAACAGATGCTTTTTACACAACTTTGTTAGGACTTGACGGAGAAGCTCAAATTGGAGAACGACAAGAAACATATAAAATTGAAGATGAAAATGGAAACGAACTGACTGGTGGAGAAATTGAAGGTTTTGCTTGGGAATATTTTCACAACAACAAATTGGAGTTGGACAATTCAAGTGCTGACTTCATTGCGACATTAACATACAAGACGACTGAACAGGGTGGACGAAAAACACCAGCCCAAAATGGTTATAGACCACAAGTGAAATTTGACTTTGACGAAATGCAAACTTCGGGACAACAAAATTTTATTGACAGAGAACTTGTTTTTCCAGGCGACACAGTGGAAGCTGAAATAAAAATTCTTTCTGTTGATCATTTCGCAAACAAACTGAACGAGAAAATGGAATTTGAATTTAGAGAAGGTGCGACAGTAATTGGAAGAGGAATAATTAAGCATATAATTAATGACAAACTCAAAAAAGCCAGCAGGTAACAGCACCTACCCAAAAGGCGGGGTTTCGTGTTCCAAAGACAGTTTTGTGGTTAATCAAATATTAGTTTTTCAAATCAAGTTTTGTGGTAAAAGTCCCGCCCTTCGGGTAGCTGCAAAACGTTATAGGATATGCTTTCGAGACATTACATACCACTACAGACCCAAAAGACCGTGCTCATAGACAGCTCTTAGACTGACCTATTAATACTTGAAAGTATATCTAGACAATAGTTTTTATTAATTTAACGTTTAAATTTCAAAAAATGAAAAAAATAACATCCAACAAATGGATACAATTACAAGTAGTAGTTTTCACGACTTTAATACTACTTTCCTCATGTAATAAAGAGGACATCCAATCGCCATTGAACAATACCAATTTTCAATTTTCCCAAAACACTTTTAGGGCTAACAATCAAGATGTTAATCATCTTTTAAGCATCGGATATGACGAGCAGGATATAACGATTAACCAATCATTAGACTTACTTGCAAAAAGTTTGTTAGAAGTAGTTAAGAATAAGCAGTATGCTGACATTTTAATTGAAAGCGCACGAAATTCTGAAATTAAATCTGCTAATCTCAAGCAAATCTTCGCAACAAATTATGATTTTAAAAAAGCAGTAAATGCTGAACTTTCAAAAAATTATAGCTTAAGAACAGATGGCGATGGCACCGACTATTTCGACGATTTGGAGGAAGGACTTGTTTATGATGTAGATTATTACGCAACAGTTCACATCCCCAATATCGAAACTGCGGACATGGATTTAATGCCTATTATTTCTTCAGGAGTTAATGCTGACGGCGAAGAAGACCCATCCGTAGAAGATAATATTATAGCTTGGTTCACAAATGAGGATGGTTCTGTCAGTGAAATATTCGTTAGTGAAGAGGAAGCAATGGCGACTACTATACCTGTTATGGTAGTTTCGTTAGCAACTGATTTTGAAGATGGAAGATTGAGTAGTAATATTATTTATGGCGATGCCAGTGGCACGGAATATATGAAAACTAATGTTGTAAGTGAATTACACGGTTATCAATTCAAAATTAATCATCGATATGAAAATATCGGTGATTCAGAATTTGCAATTGGCACATTATTCTTAAGGCCTTCTGATGGGTATAGTTATTACCAAACCTTTGACGTTATAGTTGATGTAAATAAAGATGATATTGGGAATGACTTATTGCATTGGCATGAAATAGGTAACTTCCCTGCAACCGGGACAAATGGTATTTTCAACTACTATGAAAAGGATTGGGAACAATCTGCTAAATCATTAGGCTTTTTAACAAGCAATGCCGGAGTAAATACCTATATGTTTGGCGAACGTAAATATTTTAGCGAATGGTATACTTATGACCCGCTGACACATGATGACCCTTACAACTTTGCTTTCCATAATGCAAATTGGGTTACAAAAAATATAAGTAATGCGAAAGGATACATAACTGTTTGGAGAATCGACAGTTGATATTTAAAAACCGTGAAAGATGCTCCAAGTCTTTGGGGCATCTTTTATTAAAATTAATATATGAAAAAGCATATCTTATTTGCATTAGCTGCTTTGCTAATTTCAATTGAAACATATTGCCAAGTTAGTCAATCGAAACATTCAATAACTTTGAATTATAATGATGTTTATATTGGCAAAAATATATCACTTAGCTATAATTTAAGTCCTGATTCGATTAAAAGTAATACGTTCGTTTTCGGCATTAAATACCATGACAACAACCCTATACTTGACAATCAGTATTACCTATTTAAGGATAGATTTTATGCAGAAACTTTCTCTGAACATTTGGGTTTAACAATCGGATATAATAAATTACTAAATTTCAATAAATTAAAGATAAATCCATTTTTATTTGCTATTACAGACCTTTCATATATTAGTATGCATGGCTTAGCAAGGAATCCATTGGGAACTCAACCTGATGGGAGTTTAATATTTTCAGAGATGTCATTCGAAACCCCTCCTTGGCTGACAATTGAAACAAGAATTGGTATAGGGTTATATATACCAATAATCAACAATTTTTCTTTGGTGCAAAGTATCGGGGTAGGTATTGGATATTTTTATGAAGCAGAGGTGGATCCCAAAGTTGTTATTTATACAGAAAATTACTGGGAAATAATTGGTTCATGGAGGGTTGGAATAGTTTATTCATTTAACAAATAATGCATGAATTCGAATACCTCCTGAAAAATGGGATGACTTAAAATAGCCTAATTAAAAATATATTTACCCATGAAGAATTTAGTCCACCAGTCAAGCACACCCTATAACAAAGGCTTTGCAAAATGGCTGCGTGAATTGTAACCATGAAACTTTTATTTCCCATAAATAATTTCAGATATGTTGAAAACTTTCGCTTCGAATATCGCCACTTCGCAAAGCCCTATACGTTAGCGGTCATGCTATGACGACCGCGCAAACTTCAAACAGACGAACATCAAATGAGTAAGAAAAACTAAAATGATTGAACATCTGAACAAAGAATATATGGAACATAAAGTGTTCGGACAGTTGACCGAATACTCCGATTTTTATGAATCGCTTTCGGAATCTGTTATGAACTGGGTGACGCAGGGTACTAGGTCTTTTCTAAATCTGGATACTTATGTTTACTCATCAATGCAAGGAACACTTGAATCAATAAAAGAGATACTGCTCAAAGGCCGGATAAACGATG
>JANMLV010000260.1:0-9854 GCA_031372705.1 Bacteroidota bacterium
TTACATAATTTATGGAAAAAGCTTATAGTTATCACCATATAAACAGCGAATAGGTTGCTTTTCGGCAATTGTGACAGGTTGACACAAGTTGTCATGTAACTTTTTAACCAAAACCACGTAAAACGGGTATTTTATGCCCCAAAATAGTGCAGAGGTTAAATCTTGTTAACAGGAACCTATTTTGGCATGAAACTCGTTTACCTTTATAATCAACGTAAATTTGCGTGATTTCAAACCTTAAAGAAGCATATGAATAAAGTTAAATTTTTAGTGTTCTTGCTCACCGTTTCAGGCTATTATGCAGGTTACAGTCAGCAAACCGTTGTTAGCGACCCAAAAACCGAAACGCTTACTGAAACTGAAGCAATTGAAAAATTCGAGCGGTTTTTATCAATAGTTGACGACAGATATATGGATGATATCGATGCAGGTAAACTGGTAGAAGATGCCATAATTGAAGTGCTCACACAACTTGACCCACACTCCGTTTATTTTACTGAAGAAGAATTAAACCAAGCAAACGAACCTTTAGAAGGCAATTTTGAAGGCGTTGGCATTCAATTTAACTTGTTAGAAGATACTATCGTAGTAGTTGGTGTTATTTCAGGTGGCCCAAGTGAGAAAGTTGGTATTTTACCGGGAGATAAGATAGTGCAGATTAACGAAGAGCATGTAGCCGGAATTGGCATGAATAATAAAGGAGTAATGGATAGATTGCGCGGAAAAAAAGGCACAGAAGTGAATGTTTTTATTGAGCGCCGCGGTGCAAAAAAATCGATGGAATTTAAAATCACACGCGATGTAATTCCATTATATAGTATTGACGCAAAATACATGGCAACACCGGAAACCGGATATATTCGCGTGAGCAAATTTGCAGCTACCACAACCGAAGAATTTAATGCAGCCATTACCGAATTGCAAGCTAAAGGCATGAAAAACCTCATTCTCGATTTACGCGGAAATGGCGGTGGTTATTTAAACGCAGCCATCGATATGGCTAACGAATTTTTACCTGCAAATAAATTAATTGTATACACCGAAGGTCGCGCATATCCTCGTCAAGATGCGTTATCGCGTGGAACAGGCAGTATGCAAAATGGTAAAATTGTAGTATTAATTGATGAAGGTTCAGCCTCTGCAAGCGAAATTGTTACCGGCGCTTTGCAAGACTGGGACCGTGCTTTAGTAATTGGACGCAGAAGTTTTGGAAAAGGATTAGTACAACGTTCTTTTAACTTACCCGACGGTTCAGCAATGCGTTTAACCGTTTCAAGATATTACACGCCATCAGGCCGCTGCATTCAAAAATCATATGAAGATGGCCTCGATGCATACCACAACGAATTAAATGAACGCTACGCCGATGGTGAATTAACTTCAGGAACCAAGTTTGAATATCCCGATTCGCTCACTTTTTATACTAGCGGCAAACGCACCGTTTATGGCGGCGGTGGCATTATGCCTGATATTTATATCCCTGTAGATACCTCATGGGCAACCGATTATTATGCAGAAGTTGTTGGAAAAGGAATCGTTAACCAATTTGCATTAACTTACGTAAACGATAATCGCAATCGCTTAAATAAAGCTTATACCGATGTGTTTGATTTTAATACTAAATTTCAAGTTGATGCTGTTTTATGGCAATCGTTTTTCGACTATGCCGCAGCCGATAGTGTTATAAAGGATGAAGCTGAATTTAAATTGTGTGAAGAAAAATTAAGTTCAGTAATAAAGTCGGTAATTGCGCGCGACTTGTATAATTTCGAAGCTTATTGGATAGTGGCGAATGGAACTGATGACGCCTATTTAAAAGCATTACAGAGTCTTACTGACGACACGTTCAGTAAAATGAATATTGCCGGAAAGTAATCCGCATTAAATAAAAATCCCGCAGTGAATTAATTTGCTGCGGGATTTTTTTTGCAATTTATTTATCAAGTTGCTACCTTTAATTTTATTTAGTAATTCCAATTATAGCATTTACATGACCGACAAAGAATTAATAAAATTTAAAAACGAAGTAGAAACTACAATTGCCGGTATAAAAACTACTCGAAAAAACACCGGTGACTTCGATTTACAAAAGTATATCGGGACACATTTTCATGTTACCGGTTTGTCGATGCCACAATTGCGGAGTGCATATAAAAAAGGTTATTCATTTAATAAATTCTCCCTCAAAAAACAATATGCCATTTATCGTTACATATACATGAATAGCGAAATATTTGATGTGCTGTTACAATCGCTGTTTTTTTGCGAAAACTATGTAAAAACCGCCGAGCCTGAATACATTTTTAATGAATTAATTGATTGGCAACAACGCATCGACAATTGGGCACATAGCGATATGCTGATGCAACATTTTGCCTATTTGCACGAACATTACCCCGCTATGGTTTATCCGCATTTACAACAATGGAATAAATCGGAAAACCCATGGGAGCGCCGACAATCAGTGTTAAGCCTTTTAGGTTACGCAAGGTTCAGAAAAAAACTCCCCTCCTTTGCTAAAATAATTACATTGGTAAAACCACTCCTACTCGACAAGGCCTATTATGTGCAAAAAGGAGTCGGGTGGTGTTTGCGCGAAACAGGAATTGTATATCCTGAAAAAACATTTGTATTTTTAAAAGAAAATCACCATCTCATTTCTTCCACTGCATTTTCAACTGCAGTAGAAAAACTGGATACAAAAAACAAAGAAGAACTTAAATTATTGCGTAAAAAATTTCGAAAAAAATGACCAATCTTTCTTCCCTTTTAAAGCAAAAATTACCCTACCTCGAGCAAAACCTAATTGAGGAAATCATTTCCAAATCTGCTGATGTTACAATACCTGCTCATCAGCAAATTTTGCGTGAAGGCCAATATATCAAAACAATACCATTGGTAATTAATGGCCTGCTCAAGGTAAATACCAGTCACGGCGATAAAGAAATTTTACTTTATTATATACAATCCAGCGAAAGCTGCATCATGTCATTTGCATTCAGCATGTCGGCCGAACCAAGTAATATTGCTGCTTACACCGAAGCTGAAACCAGAGTGCTTTTACTCAATGCCGATGATGTAAAAAACTGGATTATCCAATATCCCTCCATCAATATGCTTTTCTTTAATCAATATAATAATCGCTATAAAGATTTGGTTGAAACAATTGGCAATTTAATTTATGAGAAATTGGATGTGCGTATTTACCAATATTTGAAACAACGCGCGCTATTAAATAATACAGACACAGTGAATATTCCCCACCGCGAAATTGCAGATGACTTAGCTTCGAGCCGCGAGGTTGTTTCCCGCCTTTTAAAAAAGCTTGAGCTTGAAAATAAAATATCTATTACAAAAGATGGAATTAAAATCCTCATTTGATGTGACAAACATCACATGTTAACCATAATGAGCACAATAACTTTGTTGAATATTCAGCAATATGCCGAAAAAAACGAAGTTGTTCATATTAATGTGCTTAACTTGCATAGGCATTGCTGCACTGATTGCCATTTTAATTCAAACGATTAACTAAAATCAACACTATGAAAAAGAACATGGGCTCAACCGACCGCGGCATTCGCATTGCACTTGCTGTGGTTTTTGCATTACTTTATTTTTCCGGATTAGTTACAGGCACAATTGGACTTGTTTTGGTAATTTTAGGAGGTATCTTTTTATTAACTTCCTTGGTTTCATTTTGTCCGTTGTATGCCATTTTTGGTATTAAAACTTGCGCTACTAAAAGCGAGGCCTAAATACAAACACCGGTTTACAAATTTACCGACGATACATTAGACACTAATACAGTGTTGCGTGTATCGTCTTTTTATTGTCATTTTATATACCTAAAAGGCGTTTTCCGCGGCCGCTAACGTTTAAATAGCAACACAATTTTGATTATATCCGCAATCCGAAGAGAAAGTTTAACACACATTAATGGCAATTAATTAGTTAGGTCTAAAATTTATCTATCTTTGAATTATAATTAGAAACTATGCGTAAATACATTTTTACTCCTCTTTTATTGTTAGCCTTTACTTTTACCACTGGTTTAAAGGCACAGCTTAATATCGAGCTTTTAGGTCAGCTTGAATATGCCGATCAATTGTCGAACCTTACCGGTTGGGCCGATGGTGCAGGTAATGAATATGCAATTGTGGGCACCTATGATGGAACCTCAATTGTTGACATTACCGACCCTACATCTCCCGTTGAAGTGCAGTTTATTGATGGAAACAACAGTATTTGGCGTGAAGTAAGAACTTGGGATAATTATGCATACGTTGTTACCGAAGCTGACGGAGGCTTGTTATGTATTGACCTTAGCGACTTGCCGGGTTCAGTTACGTATAACTATACAGAATGTGGCGTTGGATTAACCTCAGGCCACACCGTTTTTTGTGATGAAAACGGCTATGTGCATGTATTCGGTTCGAATTTAGCAGGTGGCGGAGATATTATTTTTGATGCCAATACTACGCCTTTGAATCCGGAATATGTTGGTGAAGTTGACACGTGGTATATCCATGACGGATTTGTTCGTGGCGACACTTTGTGGGCAGGTAATATTTATCAAGGATGGTTTTCTGTTTGGGATGTAAGTGATAAAACAAGCCCTGTTCTTCTGGGACAGCAATCTACACCGGGTGAGTTTACGCATAACGTTTGGTTGACTGACGATAATAAATTTTTGTTCTCTACCGATGAAATAACCAACGCAGTTGTCGCAGCATATAATGTGTCAGATATAACCGACATTATTGAATTAGACCAATTTCGTGCTAATCCGGGAACAAACTCTATTCCGCATAATACTTTTGCAGTAGGCAATTTTGTTGTAACTGCTTATTATAGAGACGGAGTAGTAATTACCGATGCAACATATCCTGATAACCTTATAAAAGTTGGCGAATTTGATACATCACCTTTAGGGGGTGACGGATACAATGGCGCATGGGGAGCTTGGCCTTATTTACCTTCAGGAAATATTATTGTTAGTGATATGGAAGAAGGATTATTTATTCTAGGTCCTAGTTATGTGCAAGCTTGTTATTTATTAGGCAACGTTACCGATGCAGCAACAGGTGCACCTATTTTTGGTGCAGAAGTTAGTTTTACAGCTGTTGGAGCAATTGATGCAACAACCGACTTAGCCGGCGCATACAATGGCGGAACACCTGAATCAGGCACTTATGATATCACATACTCTAAAACAGGCTATGTGCCTGAAACTGTTACAGGCGTTGTGCTTACAAACGGTGTGGTTACAACCATAAACGTAGAATTAAGCGTGTTACCTACCTATTTAATAACAGGTCAAGTAATTGACGCTGCAACAGGTGATGGTATTGCAGGCGCCAACGTATTATTTCAAAATGCATTATACGACCTACCTGCAATAACCGATGCTTCGGGTAATTTCACGTTTACAGCAATGTATGATGATGTTTATCAAGCATATGCCGGCAAATGGGGCTACATGACGCATGGCGAAGAAATAGATGTAAATCCGGGTGGCGTTTATACTATTACTTTAAGTACCGGTTACTACGATGATTATATTTTTGATTTCGATTGGGCTACTAATACTACAACTGATATTGGCTTATGGGCAAAAGGTGAACCTAACGGTACCTATAATGGTCCTTCAGAAGCAAATCCTGAATTGGATGTTGTAGATGATTATGGAGTAGAAGCTTACGTAACAGGCAATGCAGCAGGTGCGGCAACAGGTGCTGATGATGTAGATAACGGCATTGTTAATTTAATTTCTCCCGCGATGGATTTATCAGACTATTTGAATCCTGTAGTTAGCTATTACCGTTGGTTTTACAATGGTGGTGGTGCAGGAACACCTAATGATACTATGAAAGTTTTTGTTAATAATGGCATCGAAGAGATTCAAATTGATGAAATTAGAGGCACATCTCCGGACCTAAGCGAATGGATTCCGGTTGAAGTTAGCCTTGCGGGTTTATTAGATATTACATCAAACATGACTGTTCGTTTCAGAACTGCCGATCAATCAGCAACAGGCCATTTAGTTGAAGCGGGTGTAGATAAATTTTATGTTTATGATGAAGTAACTGCAGCGCCAACAACAGCATATACCTCCGATACAACGACAGGTTGTGCTCCTCTTACAGTTGTATTTGAAGATGAATCGATTGGTGCAACCGGCTGGGCATGGACCTTCGCAGGCGGTTCTCCTGCAACATCAAACTTGCAAAACCCAACAGTTGTTTATGCAACCCCGGGTGTTTACGACGTAACATTAATAGCATCAAATATAATCGGCGAAACGGAACTTACAACTTCGGGAATGATTACAGCTGAGTTGTGTAATTCAATTAATGATGAAGATTTGAGTGAGTCAATTACAATTTCTCCAAATCCATTCAGCGATTTCATGGTTATTTCTTTAACCACAACCGAAAAGGTAGATGCAATTTCAATAACCGATATTACCGGTCGCGAAATAACAACGATTGCTGTTACAAATAGTGCCAACAAAATTGTTACAGGTTCAAATTTACCTGCAGGCGTTTACTTTGTAAATATGATGGAACAAGGAAAAATTATCGGCTCAGTAAAAGCTGTTAAAGGATTATAAATACAATCTAAAAATACTTGGAAAGCCGTCCTGTTGGATGGCTTTTCTTTTTTTATCAACACGCTGATTTTGGGCAATTTGGGATAGTAAAGCGATTTAATGAGCGAAAATCTTATTATTTGCCCTCTATATTACTGAAAATCATCCTTAATGCTTCGAAACTTCAATCAATCCCCCTATATTTGCAGCCGCTTGTAAAATAGGCATAACCATATTTTTTCAATAATCAACACAAAATTTATATGCAGGGTAAAGGTCTTGTAAAGTTCTTTTTGACCGCGATGATTCTGGTATGTATTTACCAATTATCGTTCACATGGGTGGCAAACCGTGAAGGAAAAAAGGCAGAAAATTACGCAGAAACGGGCATCGATGCTTCCTTAAAAGGAGAAGCACGCAAAAATGCCATCGCAGACAAAAAAAGTGAATACTTTTCACAGAATGCCGATAAAACCGTTTACAATATTGGTATAGCCAAATACAACTACGACGATGTAAAGAAAAGATCGCTTAACCTCGGTCTCGACTTACAAGGTGGTATGAGTGTTGTTTTGGAGGTATCTAAATATGATCTCTTAAAGCAATTAACTTCTGATCCTAAAAATCAGAAATTTGTTAATGCATTAAATGAAGCGAGAGCTGAAGAAGCAAAAGGAAACGGCGAATTAATTGACAATTTCGCTGATATATACTTAAATGCCAATCCGGGTGCTCAACTTGTTGCTTTGTTCAGTACTACTTCAAACGTTGAAGAATTACCAAGAAATTCAAGTAACGACGAAGTGGTAAGCTGGTTGAAAACCGCTGCCGACGAAGGTGTTGAATCTACTTATACTAAATTAAAAGAACGTATCGACAAATTCGGTGTTACACAACCTTATGTTGCCTTGCAAAAGAACACAGGCCGCATCATGGTTGAATTACCGGGTGTAGACAATCCAAAACGTGCCAGAGAATTACTCCAGTCTACTGCTAACCTCCAATTTTGGAACATATATCAATATGCTGAGGTTGGTGGTTACCTTAACCAAGCTAATAACGTATTAACTGCGATAGAAGCAAACGAAGTAACTCCTGTTACTGCCGATACTTTGCTTGCAGATACTGCAAACGTTGCCTCTACTGATACATCATTTTTAGGGATAGATACAATGCAAACGGCTGAAGATACAACTGAGCAAGCAGCCGACAATGCCGTTACAGGTCCTATTGCAAGCATTTTACTACAACCAAACGACCCTGCTGCTATCGGTATGGTTGCTGAAACTGATACACTGCAATTAATGCGCTACATGCGCTCACCTGATGTTTTAGAAGTTTTTCCTCCAAACATCAAATTCATGTTGAGTTCTAAGCCTTTAGAAGGTTCAAAAAACTATGAACTTTATGCTATTAAAACAATAATTGACAGCGAAGAACCACTTTTAGATGGTTCTGCCATTAAAAATGCCGTTATGGACCGCGATCAGGTGGGAACACCTCAAATCAGCATGACCATGAACACTGACGGAATGATTAAATGGAAGAAAATTACTACCAATAACGTTGGTCAGTTTATTGCTATTACACTCGATAATAAAGTGTATTCTGCTCCGCGTGTTAACGAGCCAATTCCTTCAGGTAGATCTTCTATCTCAGGAAACTTTACAACTGAAGAAGCAATCGACTTAGCAAATATTCTTGAAGTAGGAAAATTACCTGTTCCTTCTCGTATTGTGCAAGAAGATATCGTAGGTCCATCATTAGGTGCCGAATCTATTCGCATAGGTTTATTATCTATGATTGCAGGTTTGATATTAGTAGTGGTGTTTATGGCATTATACTATTCAACATCAGGTTTTATTGCTGATATCGCACTAGTTGCTAACCTTTTTCTTATATTCGGTGTATTGGCGTCTATTGGTGCCACTTTAACGTTGCCGGGTATTGCTGGTTTAGTACTTACAATGGGTATGGCTGTGGATGCGAACGTAATCATATACGAACGTATTCGCGAAGAACTTGCCAAAGGCAAAAGTATGATAAAGGCTGTAGCCGATGGTTACCAAGCCTCCTACTCTGCCATTATCGACGGTAACTTAACTACTTTAATTATTGCCATCATTCTTGCTAACTTCGGAACAGGTCCTGTTCAAGGTTTCGCAGTTGTGTTGATGATCGGTATCATATCTTCTATGTTCTGTTCAATCTTTATTAGTCGTTTAATCATCGACAGAATGATCAGAAAAGATAAGCCGGTTAAATTCTTTACTAATTTCACCAAAAGCTTATTCAGCAAATTCCATTTCGATTTCATGGGTAATCGCCGTAAGGCATACATTTTCAGTGGAATTTTAACTGTTGTTGGTTTGGTTGGTATGTTTAGCAGTGGATGGAATTTTGGTGTTGACTTTAAAGGTGGAAGAACCTATACTGTTCGCTTTGAACAAGCCATTGATGCCGAACAGGTAAGAAATGAACTTGCCGATTTTGACGCCGGTGTGCAAGTAAAAACTTTCAGTAGCTCCGATAAATTGAAAATCACTACAGGCTACATGATTGATAATCCGGATCCGGGTGCCGACTCATTAGTATCTCAAGCTTTATTTAAAGAAATTTCAGGACTCTATAGTAATGTTGATTTCAAAACATGGGATTCAACCTTCAAAGAAAGCCAAATGAAAGTTGAAGCTACTATTGCAGGCGATATTCAAAAGTCAGCTCTACAAGCAATTGTTTTGGCGTTCGCTGCAATCTTTATTTATATCGTTGTGCGTTTCCGCAGATGGCAGTTTGGTTTAGGTGCATTGGCTTCACTCATTCACGATGCCTTCATGGTGCTCGCGATGTTCTCGATTTTGAAAAATGTGATGCCTTTCTCTTTGGAGATTAATGAAACCTTTATCGCTGCAATTCTAACGGTAATTGGCTATTCTATTAACGATACAGTGGTTGTATTTGACCGTATTCGCGAATACTTGCGCGAAAGCAAGGCTGGCACTATACCTCAAATATTTAACGCAGCTATTAACGACACCCTAAGCCGAACAATGATTACCTCAGGAACAACTATCCTTTCGATAATAGTATTGTTAATTTTTGGAAATGAAAATATCCAAGGATTTGCATTCGCATTATTTATTGGTATTGGATTTGGTACTTACTCTTCCGTGTTTATCGCTTCTGCTATTGCAGTAGATATGTATAAAAAAGATGATCATAAAAAATCAGCTGAAGAGGTTATGAATAAATAACCATC
>JANMLV010000262.1:0-12938 GCA_031372705.1 Bacteroidota bacterium
CGAAAACTGTGCCAAACTGCTTGATTCTAGGCGGTTTTGAGACAAAATGCCCTGATTGCACAATAATTTCATCAACTTCAACGCAACAAATCAAAAAACTCCGCCTGCTTTTGGATATATTTGCGCAAAATATAAATAAGATGAATCTGCACGAATATCAAGGAAAAGAACTCGTAAAACGTTTTGGTGTTAAAATTCAGGAAGGCATACCTGTTGATACGCCTGAACATGCTGTAGATGCTGCTCGTCAGCTTCAAGCTGCTACAGGCACCACAATTTGGGTAGTTAAAGCTCAGATTCATGCCGGTGGACGCGGAAAAGCAGGTGGCGTGAAGGTTGCAAAGAGTTTAGATGAGGTTCGTGAGAAGGCTTCAGCAATTTTGGGTGCTACACTAATTACGCCTCAAACCGGACCAAAAGGTAAAAAGGTGCACAAAGTGCTTATTGCACAAGATGTTTATTATCCCGGACCATCGGATACAAAAGAATTTTACATGAGCGTGCTGCTCGATCGTGAAAAAGGACAGAATGTTATAATTTATTCTACTGAAGGGGGAATGGATATTGAAGAAGTAGCTGAACATACACCTGAAAAACTCCATAAAGAATGGGTTGACAGCAGCGTTGGCATTATGCCGTTTCAGGCCCGTCGTATCGCTTTCAATTTAGGATTATCCGGCGATGCATTTAAAGATATGGTGAAGTTTGTAGTAAGCCTCTACAATGCATACATTGGCAACGACTGTTCTATGTTGGAAATAAATCCTGTATTAAAAACATCTGATAATAAAATTATTGCTGTTGATACAAAATGTGTAATTGATGGCAATGCATTATATCGCCATGTCGACATTGAAGGAATGCGCGATATTACCGAAGAAGATCCAACAGAAGTTGAAGCAGGTGAAGCCGGATTAAACTTTGTAAAATTAGACGGAAACGTAGGCTGCATGGTAAACGGAGCAGGTTTGGCCATGGCTACAATGGATATTATCAAATCAAGTGGTGGAAGCCCTGCTAACTTCCTTGATGTTGGAGGTACGGCTGATGCAAAACGTGTTGAAACAGCATTTAATATCATCCTGAAAGACCCGAATGTTAAAGCAATTTTAGTTAACATTTTTGGAGGTATAGTTCGTTGCGATCGCGTTGCACAAGGTATTATTGATGCATACAAAAGCATTGGCAATATTAATGTGCCAATTATTGTTCGCTTACAAGGCACCAACGCCATAGAAGCTAAGAAAATGATTGATGAATCGGGACTTAAGGTGCAATCGGCAATACTGCTTCGCGAAGCAGCTGATTTGGTAAAGGTTGCGGTTGGATAATTATCATCAAACCTACATATAACAATACTTAAAGCATCCTTACGGATGCTTTTTTTATGCGTAATACCATTGGCTGCAGGGTAATAACATATTGCATTCCGGCCAATCAGTTAAAACAAAACCCCGTCAGTAAGCTTACCGAACGGGGTTTGTTATTCAAGTATGAAAAGAATCAGTTTAATGTCTGTGCTTGCTTACTTTCCTCCAAAATGCGCATGGCAGATTGAAGTATTGCCGTGTCTTCCAATCGGACCACACCTCCGCCCAAACCCTTTTCAAAATGCACGTCAGCAATCTTGCCGGGTGCTTCAAAGTGTTCGGCTCCAAAATAATTTCTAACCGCATCTACTTCCATATGAAGTTCTTGTGCGATTCGCTCCATGCTGCCATGAGGCAGGTTGTCCTTGATGTGACGCAACTCTTCGAATGTAATTACCATAGTTTTAATATTTTAGTTAACAAATACATTGAGGTAAGACGCTACTATTTTAGACACATTTTTTGGCATTACCAAATAAATTTGAAAAAAAATTTATGAACCCGGTCACTAAGCCAACGCACTTATCACCCTGAAAGCCTCATATGTTAATTTTAACACTGTACAACCAAAAATAAATACTATAATTACAATACTATTTGTACCAACTATTATCGTTTAATAAAATCAATTAACCAACACCAAAACCCTCCCAACCACTATGCGGGTCCCTGCCTTATGGCTGAGTATTATTATACTTGGTCTTTTCTCATGTAATTCAGACAAAAACCTTATTGCCATTGACACCACCAACTTTGACGAGGAGGTAAATGTTACGCAAAATCTGGAATTTACACTCAATCAACACCTGTTTAATGACAGCCTATTCGACCAATGGATCGACGAACCACTCATGAACATTGAGCCTCCTGTGCAAGGTAAATTTAAAGTTGTATCCAGCGATAAGATACTCTTTTCACCATCTATAGGATTTGCAGAAAGTGAAGCTTATACTGTCACACCCGGCGAAAAACTGTATGATTATACCGACGTAAGGCTGAGCTTAAAAAAAGAGCCGACTCATTTTCACACGCCTTTGGCGGAATTAAAAGCAGCAAATATTTATTGGATTAAAGAGGAATCAACCGGAGAAATAATGTTGTATGCCGATTTAATATTTAACGCTACAGTTGATGCGCAATTGCTTTCCAAATTACTTACGGTTGAACATGAAAACACAAAAAAACCAAACAGAATTACAACTGCCCAAGCTGCAAAAACACTTACTGTGGCGGTCCAAAATATGGACCCTAAAAATGATAAGCGAAAACTTACATTTATTATTGACAAAGGAATTAGTGCTCCCGGAAGTAAATATATCAGTACCAAAGAACAGCGTTTAGAAATCGAAATTCCATTTATTGAGCAACTGGAAATTAGAGATATGATTGCTGAACACAATGGAATAACAGGCATTGTTAAAGTAATTACAAATCAACAAATTGGAAATAGCAATATAAATAATTATGTAAGCACAGAACCGCCCGTAGCTTTAAGCATTGAAAAAACCATGAATGGATTGGTTATCACCAGCGATGAATTTAATGCCGATCAAACCTATACCATCACGCTTTCTGAGCAATTATATGGTGTTGCAGGCGGTAAAATGATTGATAAATATTCGCAATCAATCAGTTTTGGTGAATTAGAACCAATGATTGAATTTGCAAACAGCAAAGGGAAATATTTAAGCAGCAAGGGAAATAAAAATATTGCCGTTCGCATAGTAAATGTGCCAAAAGTAAAAGTGCAAGTAATTAAAATTTATGAAAACAATATTTTGGCATTCATGCGCGACGGATTTAGTTACAGATGGCATGAAGTTTACAACGAAGATGAAGAATATTGGGATTATTTCGATTATCGCGATGTAAATACAGAAACTTTTGGAAATGTTATTTATGAAAAAGAATATGAAACAGCAAAACTGGAAAAGTTTAATTCGGCCCGCGTATTAAATTTAGATTTTACCGACAAACTAGAACGATTTGATGGTATTTACGTAATAAAAGTAGATGCTGCAGATAAGCAATGGTTAACCGATGCGCAAATAGTTTCACTTTCAGATATTGGATTAATTACAAAAGCAACAAGTGATGAATTATATGTGTTCGCTAATTCAATTCAATCGGCTGAACCTTTGAGCGGTGTTAAAGTATCGTTTATCAGTTCTAATAATCAGAAATTATATACCACCACAACCGATAAAAACGGAGTTGCCAAATTTACCGGTTTAAAGAAAAACATCCCTGACTTCGATATTAATTTGATAACTGCAGAACAGGGTTCCGATTATAACTTCTTGCCATTTAATCAAACAATTGTTGAAACTAGCAGATTCGATGTTGGCGGAAAGCGCATTAACGAAAGTGACATGGATGGCTTCGTTTATCCTGAACGTGATTTATATCGCCCCGGCGAAACCATGCATATTGCCGGAATCATCAGAACATACGATTGGGAAGTTTTACCGCGCATTCCTGTTAAGTTAAAAGTGCTTTCGCCTTCAGGTAAAGAATTTAAAACAATTAAAAAAACACTTGATGACCAAGGCGGATTCGAAACAGCAATAGCCTTGCCGAGAGCAGCAGTAACAGGTACTTATACTGTAGAATTGTATACATCGAACGATGTTTTACTTACTTCTGAGTATATCAGTGTAGAAGAATTTATGCCCGATCGCATCAAAGTGAAAAGTAGTTTAAGTAAAAAAGAATATTACCCGGGTGAAAATGTTCCACTAAAAATAAATGCCGATAATTTATATGGCACACCTGCATCAAATAGAAATTGGGAGGCAGAATTAAACTTAAATCGATTCTATTTTTCATCTAAAAAGTATCCTGATTATTCATTTAATATTGAGGGTGGTCAAACCTATTTATCAACCAAAACAACTGAAGGACAAACCAATGAACAAGGTACTGCATCGGCAGACTTTGAAATACCAAAAGAATATGTGAACATTGGAATACTTACAGGTCGAGTAATGACTACCGTATTTGATGAAAGCGGAAGACCGGTTTACGATGTACAAGATTTCAAAGTAATTACACAAAATACCATGTTAGGAATTGGTGATTTTGATTATTATGTTAAAACGAAGCAGTCAATTAAAATTCCTTTAATTGCAGTAGATAAAGATGATAAGCTTGTAAATAATATTCCCGTTAAAGTAGAGATAATTAAACACGAATACGAAACAGTAATCGAAAAAAGAGGAACTTATTATACCTATCGTTCCAATAAAGTAGAGAAACTGCAAAGCACACAGCAAATAACTGTTACAGGAGAAACAAGTGCCGTAAGGTTCATTCCTGAAATATCAGGTGAATATGAGGTGCGCATGCGTTTCCCGAATGCAGCAACTTATGTGAGTCGACATTTTTATGCTTATGGATGGGGCAATACGCAAAGCAATTCATTTGAAGTAGATAATGAAGGAAATATTAATATCGTTGCCGACAAAGAAAATTACAACATTGGCGATGAGGCAAATTTATTATTCACTGCACCATTTAATGGTAAACTATTAGTTACCATCGAAAGAAATAAAGTTTTTGAATATCATTATTTAACAACTGAAAAGAAATCAGCATCACTTAAAATAAAAATGGATGATTCGTTTGTGCCGAATATTTATGTAACCGCAACATTATTCAGAGCAAATGATGATAGTCAGCTACCACTTACCGTAGCGCACGGCATTACCAACTTGAAGGTTGATAATCCGAATAAAAAAATGAATATCACGGTTACACATGAAAAAAATTCACGAAGTAATAAAAAGCAAACCATTCAAATTAAAACAGTTCCCAACGCGGAAGTAACTGTTGCCGTTGTAGATGAAGGTATTTTGCAAATTAAAAACTTCAAAACACCTGACCCCTATAATTATTTCTATATGGAACATGCTTTGGGCGTTTTGAGCTATGACTTATATGCGTATCTCTACCCGGAAATTTATTTGAAAAAATTATTAAGCGGTGGTGATGGTTTTGATACACAAGGCAGATTAAATCCAATGACCGCCAATAGAGTGAAGTTAGTTTCGTATTGGAGTGGTATTTTAAAAACAGATGCAAATGGTAAGGCAAAATTCGATATAGATATACCTCAATTCAGTGGAGATTTACGCGTAATGGTTGTTGGATATAAAAACGACATGTTTGGAAGCAGCGAAACACACATGAAAGTAGCCGACCCTATTGTAGTTACTACGTCACTTCCGAGATTCTTGAGTCCCGGCGACACAATAACAGTGCCCGTAACATTGGCTAACACAACCGGTAAAAATGCAAACGGCAAAGTAAACATTTCGACCGAAGGTCCGATAAAAATTGTAGGCAATACCAGTCAAAACTTTAGTGCTGATGCAAATAAAGAAACGCGATCAGAATTTAAGTTAGTGGCAACTAATCAACCCGGAAATGCGAAAGTAAAAGTGCAAGTAAGTGCATTAAATGAGCAATTTGCCGATATCATCGAAATCCCTGTGCGACCGCCAGCTTCGCTTCAAAAATATGATGGTTCAGGTTTTATTGACGGAGGACAAAACGGAACGGTTAACATAACGAATAATTTTGTCCTTGATGGAGCATCTGCAAAACTGGTAGTTAGTCGCTCGCCAATTGTTCAATTTGCCGATGATTTAGAGTATTTAATTAATTATCCGCATGGATGTGTTGAACAGATTACCTCATCAGTGTTTCCGCAAATATATTATGCTGATTTAGTTAAAGATATTTATGGGAAAGAAAACAAGGATTTGAACCCATCCTATAATGTGCAAGAAGGCATCAGAATTTTGGAAAGCATGCAAATGTATAACGGCGCATTAATGTATTGGCCGGGAGGTGGATACGAAAGCTGGTGGGGAACCATTTATGCAACGCATTTTATGATGGAAGCAAAAAAAGCAGGATTTGATGTGGATGAAAAAGTGCTTACCCGTTCATATGGTTACATGAAAAACATGTTGAAACAGAAAAAAACATTCGTTTATTATTACAATACCAATTTAAAAAAGGAAATGGCATCGAAAGAAGTATTTTATTCGATGTATGTTTTAGCATTAGCCGGCAAAGCGGAAATATCAACTATGAATTATTATAAGGCAAACCTGAGTGTAGTTCCGTTAGATGGTAAGTATTTATTGGCAATGTCGTATTTAGTTGCCGGTGACAGAAAGAGTTTTGAGAAATTACTTCCTACCGAATTTGCAGGTGAAGAATCAAATCAGGTTTTTGGCGGCAGCTTCTACTCTCCTATTCGCGACAGGGCAATTGCATTAAATTGTTTGCTGGAATCAGACCCTGATAATAAACAAATAGGCAGGCTTGCACAACAGTTGTCAGAAATGATGAAAACAAAGCAGTATTTAAATACGCAGGAACGCTCGTTCGCATTTCTTGCATTTGGTAAATTAGCACGACAAACCAAATCGAGTACCGTTATGGCAACAATTAAATCAGGTTCAACCGAAATCGGGAAATATACCGGAAAAGATTTAGTAATTACAGACAAATCGCTCATCAATAACCCTGTGTCGATTACAACATCCGGCAGTGGTAGATTATATTATTTCTGGGTAACTAAAGGTGTTACGGCAGATGGTTCATTTAAGCAAGAAGACAGTTATTTAAAAGCAAGAAAAACATTTTACGATCGCTGGGGTCGAGAAATAAATCTGAAAAATATTAAGCAAAATGATTTAGTTGTTGTTAAAATCAGCTTGCAAAGTGCAACAGGAACCTATGTCGAAAATGTTGTTGTAACCGATATACTTCCAGCAGGATTTGAAATTGAGAACGATAGAATTCGCGCAACGAACAGCTTAACTTGGATAACCGACCAAACAAAACCACAGCACGAAGATATTCGCGACGACCGCATTAATATTTACACCGATGCCGGCACAACGGCTAAGTATTATTATTATACGGTAAGAGCAGTATCGCCGGGTGTATATCGTATGGGTCCGGTTATGGCCGATGCTATGTATAATGAAGCGTATCACAGTTATAATGGTGCAGGTATAGTGCGCATTAGTAAGTAGAATTAAATAATTACCTTAGCATCAGTGAAACAATTTTGTCTGATAGCATTGTGTTTTTGTTATGTGCTAATTTTTTCATTTTTGGCATATTATCCCAAATTTGAAAAAGAAGGAACAGAAGCAACCATATCTTATGATGTAGCCGGCTATTATTTATACTTGCCGGCTATTTTCATTTATAACGATGTGCATCATCTTTCTTTTCAACAAGCACTTATCGAAAAATATAAATTCTCAGATGCGGCTTATCAAGGTGTGTTATTACCCGACAGCACCTACACCATGAAATATCCTATTGGTGCATCGGTAATGTATGCCCCATTTTTCTTTGTAGCACACGGTTATGCAAAAGCAAAGGGAATTAATGCCGATGGCTTCTCGCCGCCTTATCAGCGTATGCTTAGTTTGGGTTGCTTATTTTATGCCTTTTTGGGATTGTGGTTCTTGAGAAAAATATTATTAAACTTTTTCTCGGAGATAGCAACAGGTATTACATTGTTACTTATTGTTGCGGCAACAAATTATTTGAATTACAGTGCAATAGACAATGCAATGACGCATAATTTATTGTTTACTGTTTTTACATTAATAGTCTATCTTACAATTAAATTTTACCGCACGCCAACTTACACTACCGCAATCGGAATAGGTTTATTATGTGGCCTTGCAGTTATTATCAGGCCTACCGACATTATAATTTGTTTGATACCGTTACTTTGGGGCGTGTATAACATAAATACACTTAAAACGCAATGCATTTTTTTATATAAAAATTTTGGGAAAGTTTTAATTTTCGGTGTGAGTGCTTTTGCCATTGCTACACTTCAATTATTTTATTGGAAATTAACAACAGGTGAATGGTTGTTTTATAGCTACGGAGAACAAAAATTTGATTGGTTAGAACCGCACATAAAGGATGGAATATTTTCCTATAAAAAGGGTTGGTGGATGTACACACCTTTTATGATTGTAATTATTCCCGGTTTTTTCCTCCTTTATAAACAACATAAACCGCTATTTACTGGTGTGTTTTTATTTACCATAATCAATATTTACATTGTATTCAGTTGGTCAATTTGGTGGTACGGCGGGAGCTTAGGCCAGCGCAGTATGGTTGAATCTTATGCGTTATTGAGCTTCCCGATTGCTGCATTGACATCCTTTATATTAAAATCCAATAAATTAGTAAAAATAGTGTGTAGCGTATTTGCTCTTTTTACCATTTGGTATAATGTTGTGCTAACCCTTCAAGCGCATTCACCAATGGGTATTTTAGATAGTGAAAACACCAATAAAAGTTACTTCCTGCAAACTTTCGGTAAAGTAAAAATTAATACAGATGTAAAGCGATTTTTAGATACTGATGAAGTGTATAAGGGAAATGCCGATAACAAAATTGAACTCTATTTTAATGATATTGAATATGACACTTTACACATCGATACCAATAGCATGTTATCCGGAAAAAAGTGTTTATTCGTTACGGCTCAAATTCAAGGAACACAGCCCTATGCCGTCCCCATACCACCTGCCGATGCCCAATGGCTGAGGGTTTCAGGCGATTTTTTAACAACAGCAAAAGTGTGGGACGTTTGGAAAATGCCTCAATATACATTGCAATTCAAATATGACAATGAAATAGTTAAATCCAAATTTGTACGGGTACATAGAATATTAAATCAAGGCGAAAAAAAACATATTGCCTTCGACGTGAAAATCCCTGAACAGGCATTTAATTCGTTAACCATTTTAATGTGGAATGCCGACGGCAATTCAACTACATTTATGGACAACCTGCGCGTTGAAATACTCGAATAATCTGAAATTAAAATTGATTATTACATCAATACTTAATTCTTACGGCGCTGTTAAATTCTTCAGGTAAAGGGATAATTGTTCCGGCTGCATCATAAAATTTCATACCATATTCTCCTCTATCTAACAACTCATTCAAATCGGTGAAACTGTTTAACACATCGGGAATTTCCGCAACAATATTTCCTTTGCTGTCGGTGACAACGGCCTTTACAATTTCATTTCCGGATAAAACACGTTTTAACTTCGGTAATTTATTGGTTCCGTTCACTACCCAACCCGGCATACTTGGATCAATAATTTTTCCCGGTTTAACAGTTTGTCCTGACGTAGACGCTGTTTCATCAACAGGCACAATAACTGCCATGGCATCATCAACAATAAACTTACCTGCAAAAGCATGCTGCATTTCATCGTTAATTACATATTTATAGGTTCCGGGTTCCTTAATTTCAATAGCAAAAATGGCACTGCGTTTTGCTTTATTATTTTCATACACAACAGTAGAATCTTTTACAACAGCAATTCTAAATCGCTCACCAATTCCATCTATTAATATTTGCTGAACAGTAGTTGCATTAATTTGCACCGACATAAATGCTTGCGGTTCGCCAGTAATAACATTTTTAGGTGTTTCTAAAAACCATAATTGTGAAACAGGGTCTTTTGCCCAAAAATCAACTAAATCTTTTGACACACGTTGAATACCTGCATCTGTAGGATGCACACCATCATTTGATACCAATTGTTTATTCCAAGTATAACCATCAGCACGCGGCTTGTCACCTTGAGTCCAAAAATAAGGTCCCCACAAAACAAGCGGAGCAACTGCATTATCGCCTTTATAAGCTAATGTTGGATCGCCATTAATTTGCTTTTCAATTAGCCACTTGCATGCCCAGCCATTAATATAAGCTTTGGGCTCACGATGTTTGTCTTTTCCTTCCGGAGGCATAAATTCGGTGGTATGTCGCCCCGAAACATAAAATAACTTCACATTAGGATAATGTTGTTTACAATATCTAACCATGTAGGCAAAATCATCTACCAACTGATTAGCACGTGTTTCAAATCCATTTTCACGATTTCTCAAATTATCCTCTTGAAACCATATAACCTGCACTTGGTCAAAATCTAATCCTGACTCAGCCAACCTTCCGTCAATAACGTTCCAGAAATTTGCAGCAGGATCCATAATATCACTCAAATCTTGTCCACCAATTCCGCAGTTCACAAAAGTTAATTCTTTATTTACACCGGCATAATTGGGCACCATGCTTTCCAAGCCTTTACTGAACATCGCCACAGTTGACGCACCAATTGTAATCAATCCAATTTTACCGTTTGCATCCGGCTTGCCGTTTGCGTCAAGCGGCTGAATGGTATTTGCTATTGCAGTGGCATCCGCTAAAAAGCCTTCAGGCATTGAATTACTGCCATTTGGATAGAGACCACCTTGCTTACCCATAAATAAGCCTGTTCCTAGTTCATCGATAGGCGGTAAGTCTTTAACATCAGCACTTTGCGCATTTACAAAAATGGATGCAATGGCGGTAAAAAATGAAAGCATAATTAATCGTTTCATAATTAGGGGGTTTTGTTTAAATGTAATTTTTACAAATATCATACCTTTAATGAGAAAATGAACGTTTTTAATAAATTCTTATCGCATGTATAACAAATTTTTAGCCGTTTTTACTTTGTTTTCCCTTTTTCTGTTATGCACCACAACCCCATTGGCAGCACAAGCTATGCTGGGATATACCGATGCTCAAGGCGATTTTTATGTTAACGATGGCGGCAAAATGATACACTTAGAACATCAACGTATTAATTCTATACAAGCCGCTGCAAATAGTATTGCCTATGTAAGCAATTCGGGCAACCTGGTTTATTATGCCAATCATGAACAACAATCACTAAATGTAACAAATCCGAATTTTTATAAAAACACCGATTACTATTTATATTATAGCACGGGTGGCAGTTTTTCTATTTACAATGGAACTACACGTAAATATTTAGGCAATATTCAACAATATCCATATGCATTTAGTGATAGTATTGCATCATTTCACGATTTTTCGGCTTTTTGTTATGCCTATTACAAAGATGAATTTATTGAACTCGAAAAATATCCCGTAAAAAAAATAATTGCCGGAGATAATATTTTAGCCTATGTAAATCACTTAGATCAATTCAAAATATTTTACGAGGGAAACAAAGTTGATATTGATGATTATATCCCTGTTAAAATTGAAGCCGGTGCGAATATTGTTGCCTATATTGATTCTTACAATTATCTAAAAATATTTTATAAAGGCATTATAACCGAATTGCACAATGTGAGTGCAATCAACTGTCTCGAAATTCCGGGAAGCACATCAGACGACTATATTGAAACTTATTGCAATGCGCTGTTAGCTTACGATATGACTTCGTTAATGCCTGTATTTTTAGCCGGCGACGACATGGTGGCTTATATTGATGACATGGGGCAATTTAATGTATTTCACGAAGGTAATATCATTCAATTAGAATCGCAACCACCATTGTACTATGTTGTTAAGGATAATTTACTTTGGTATATCGATAATAACAATTATTTTAAAGTATTTAATAATGGCGAATTGTCGGTTGTAGAAACGTATCGACCTGAGAAAATACTGGCAGATAAAAATGTAATTGTTTATACCGATTTAGACAAAAGGTTGAAAGCCTTTTACAACGGAAAATCAATTGATGTATCAGCTAATATTGTAATTGATTTTAGTCTTAATAATACATTGATAATGTATAATGAAATAGCCAACAAATACAAATTCTACTCCTTGCCGGAATGACAGGTAAATACCTCCGTTTGAAAAATATAATCATGCGCACGCAAACTGCATGGGCAGCGCATCGCAGCTTAAGGCGATTGCGGCGTATGTTGCTGTTTTTTGTTGGGTCGATGTTGCTTTTTTTCGTATTGAACATTTTATTTCCCATGAAAGCAGATATCGAATATTCGCAAATTGTAACTGCGCGAGACGGCACTGTGCTTAATGCATTTTTAACCTCCGATGACAAATGGCGCATGATGACCGAACTGTCGGAAATAACACCGGAAATGCAGGAGGCAATTATATTTAAAGAAGATAAATATTTCCATCAACATCCCGGCGTAAATCCCGGTGCAGTAATTCGCGCACTCTATAATAATATTACTACCGGAAATAGAACATCAGGTGCTTCCACTATTACCATGCAAGTAGCTCGTTTGTTACAACCTAAAAATAGAACCTACAGCAATAAATTAATTGAAATGTTTAGGGCTTTACAGTTAGATATGCTGTATTCTAAAGATGAAATATTGCAAATGTATCTCAACCTGGTGCCTTACGGTGGAAATATTGAAGGCGTTAAAGCAGCATCAGTATTATATCTTGAAAAAACACCCGAAGTATTGAGCTTGGCTGAACTTACTGCTTTATCTATTATTCCGAATCGACCAACCTCTCTCCGACCGGGCGTTAATAATGATGTAATTATTTTGGAGCGAAATAAATGGTTGCAAAAATTCAAATCCGCACAAATTTTTCCGGATGATATTATTGACGATGCCATGTTGGAACCTTTTACTGCATTTAGAACCGAAGGCCCAAAAATGGCAAGACATTTTTGCACACGACTTAAATATCAATATCCCGGTAAA
>JANMLV010000277.1:0-23164 GCA_031372705.1 Bacteroidota bacterium
GAAAAAAATATTCGCTATAGGGTGGGGAACGCCCACAGGGTTCGAATAATTAAAAAAATGAAGGCATTACCCAATAAAAACTGATGGAAGCAGAAGCACCTTTAGACTTAGAAAAAGAAAAAAAGCTCATTCTCAAAGAGTATAAAAACTTGTTGAGGGGTTTGCGCAATAATATGACTACTGCTGAGCGAAAGCAAATTCGTTTGGCGTTTGAAATGGCAGTTGATGCGCACAAAAATATGCGCAGAAAAAGTGGGGAGCCATATATTATTCATCCGCTTCGTGTTGCACAAATTGTAGTAAATGAAATGGGTTTGGGTGTTACAGCTGCCATTTGTGCGCTGTTGCACGATGTTGTTGAAGATACTGAAGTTACGCTCGATGATATTAAAAAAGAATTCGGCATTAAAGTGAGTCGCATTATTGATGGCTTAACAAAAGTGTCGGGGGTTTTTGATTTAACAAGTTCTATTCAGGCAGAAAATTTTAAGAAATTATTGCTCACATTGGCAGATGATGTGCGGGTAATTCTCATAAAAATTGCGGACCGTTTGCACAATATGCGCACAATGGATAGCATGCCGCGCAAGAAACAATTAAAAATTGCATCGGAAACATTATACTTATATGCACCGTTGGCACATCGCCTCGGATTTTATGCCATAAAAAGTGAGTTGGAAGACCTGGGTATGAAATATCAGGAATCGGAAGCTTACAAAGATATTGCGCGCCGATTATCGGAAACAAAACGCGAACGCACGCGCTACATGAACGAATTTATGCGTCCGTTGCGCGAACGGTTAGAAAAAGATGGTTTTACTTTTGAAATGTATGGCCGACCAAAAAGTATTTATTCTATTTACAATAAAATTAAAAATAAGGGTGTAACTTTTGATGAGGTTTATGATTTATTCGCCATCCGAATTATATTAAAAACGCCTGTTGATCAGGAGAAGTCTGATTGTTGGCGTGTGTATTCGATGGTTACCGAATTTTATCACCCGAATCCGGACCGTTTGCGCGATTGGATTTCGACACCGAAGGCAAATGGTTACGAAAGTTTGCATACAACGGTAATGGGTCCTAAAGGTAAATGGGTAGAGGTGCAAATTCGCACATTGCGCATGGATGAAATTGCTGAAAAGGGTTTTGCCGCACATTGGAAATATAAGGAAGGTTCAAATGATAAAGCGTTGGATACTTGGTTGCGCGAAATAAGAGAATTGTTGCGGAATCCGGAATTTAATGCGTTGGAATTTTTGGATGATTTCAGACTGAATTTATTTTCGAAAGAAATATATGTATTTACACCAAAAGGCGATTTGAAAATATTGCCGCAAGGTGCCACTGCGCTTGATTTTGCGTTTGAAATACATACCGATGTAGGCAACCATTGCATTGGTGCAAAAGTTAACCATAGGTTGATTCCTATTAGTCACATGTTAAACAATGGCGACCAAGTAGAAATTATTACTTCCAAAAAGCAAACGCCGAATGAAGACTGGCTTAATTTTTTAATTACTTCGCGTGCCAGAAGTAAAGTGAAAAACGCATTAAAAGAAGAAAAAAGAACCATCGCACTTGAAGGCAAATTAGCTTTGGAAAAACGGTTGAAGGCGATGAAAATTGATTTTGTTGATAAACATATCCAGGTGCTGATGGAGTATTATCATCAACCAACCAGCATGGAATTGTATTATAGAATTGCTACTAAAGATATTACGTTAAAGGAGCTGAAAGATTTCACTTATTTGGGTGGTAAATTTATGGCACCTGTTATTACTAAAGAAACACAAACAGAATACGATAAATTTGAAAAAATTGCTACATCAAATGCCGAGTTATTAATTTTTGATAATGCAATGGATAATATTAAATACTCATTGGCAAAATGTTGCAACCCAATTGTTGGGGATGATGTATTCGGATTTATTACGATAAACGAAGGCATTAAAATTCATAAAACTAATTGTCCGAATGCTACTGAGTTAATGAGTAAATACGGATATCGCATTGTAAAAACACGTTGGACACAACAAAAAGATATTGCATTTTTAACAGGTATTAAAGTTACCGGATTAGATGATGTTGGTTTAGTAAATAAGGTTACGCATATTATTTCCGGCGACATGAAATTAAATATGCAAAGTTTATTTATGGATGCCAAGGACGGCCTTTTTGAAGGCACAATAAAAACATTTGTTAAAAACACAGAACAACTTGAAACCTTATTACGTAAATTACGTGCAATGAAAGGCGTAATTTCTGTAACGAGGATGGAAACAACTTAAAACAGAATAATAATGGATGCTCAACAATTAAAACATCTCGAAGAAATAAAAAATATTTTCGCAGCATATCTCGAAACAAAAGGTTTGAGAAAAACTCCGGAACGTTTTGCTATTTTGGAAGAAATTTACAGTAGAACCGATCATTTTGATGCAGAGGGTTTGTATACGCACATGCTTAAAAAAGATTATCACGTTAGCAGAGCAACTGTTTATAATACGCTCGAGTTATTACTCACTTGCGATTTAATTACGAAGCATCAATTCGGGAAAAATTTAGCGCAATATGAAAAGTCTTACGGTTATAAGCAACACGATCATATTATTTGTGTAGATTGTAAAAAGGTTGTAGAATTTTGCGACCCACGCATTCACCAAATTCAAACGATGATGGGAGAGTTGCTCAACTATAAAATCACGCATCACTCGTTAAATATGTATGGCATTTGTGGTAATTGCCAAAAAATTCGTGAAATAAATGAACAAAAAGCTGCGTTAAACGCTTAATTAGGATAGAGAATCAGCCATGGAATACAAAATAGAGCAGAGAAAGCATAATACATTGGTGATTAAGCTGGAAGGAAGAATGACCGGAGAATACCAAACTGTTGACCTCACCGAAATTTTGGATGAGCATATAGAAGATGGGTTTATTCATATCGTTTTTGATTTGGGCGATTTGGCTTTTATCAACAGCAGTGGCTTGAACTTTATGCTCAAAACCCTCACAAAAGTGCGTAGGTTAGACGGTGAGGTGGTTTTGTGTGACATGAACGATTTGTTAAAAACCTTGATGGTAACCACCAAATTAAATTCATTTTTTACCATATCCGATAACTTGGGCGACGCTTTGGCGCATTTGGAGCGTGAAAAGGCCTGAATTAACCGCAAAATAAGGACTCTACCACTGCAAACCATACCTGGATGAGCAGCTTGCGGAAGCCAATGGCGTATTGATTGTTAACATTATCTTGAAAAAAAACCACTTGCTAAGTTGCTGAAGGCGCTGCCATGGTATACTTTCGCATTTTAATCCATGTTATGAACGTAGACGTTTTATTAGGCCTTCAATGGGGCGACGAAGGCAAAGGAAAAGTAGTTGATTACCTTGCAGAACAATATGATGTTGTTGCGCGCTTTCAGGGCGGTCCGAACGCAGGCCACACACTAATTCTGAATAATGGGGTAAAGTTTGTATTGCATACTATTCCTTCCGGTATATTTCTCGAAAATTGTTTGAATTTGGTTGGTAACGGTGTTGTAATCGACCCAATTACTTTTCGCATGGAATTAAATAAATTGGCTGCTGCCGGAGTAACCGTTGGCAAGCGATTGGTTATTTCGCGTAAAGCTCATTTAATTTTACCTACACACAGAATGTTAGATGCAGCAAGCGAAGCTGCAAAAGGTGCCGATAAAATTGGTTCTACATTAAAAGGAATTGGTCCGGCTTACATGGACAAAACCGGTCGCAACGGATTGCGCGTTGGTGACATTGAATCGCCCGAATTTCAAGAAAAATACAATAAGCTTAAAGAAAAGCATTTTCAATTATTAAAAAATTATGGTGATGTACCAACCGAAGTTCCATTGGAACAAGAATGGATGGAAGCTATTGATTTTTTAAAACAAATTGAGTTTGTTGATGCGGAATATTTAATTAATGAGCAGATACTTGCGAATAAAAGAATCTTGGCAGAAGGTGCCCAAGGTTCGATGTTAGATGTTGACCATGGAACGTATCCTTTTGTAACATCAAGTAATACAATTACTGCAGGTGTTTGCACCGGATTGGGTGTTGCACCACAAAAAATAAAAGAAGTAATTGGTATTTCTAAAGCTTACTGTACGCGCGTTGGTTCGGGTCCTTTCCCAACCGAATTGTTTGATGCAACCGGAGAGGAATTGAGAAAAATCGGCAACGAGTTTGGCGCAACTACAGGTCGTCCTCGTCGCTGCGGTTGGATAGATTTACCGGCTTTAAAATATACCATTATGATAAATGGTGTAACTCAAATTGCCATCACTAAAATTGATGTATTAAACACATTTGCCGAAATAAAAGCTTGTGTTGCCTACAAAATTAATGGCGTAGTTACCGATAAAGTACCTTATGATATTGTTGACGCACAAATTGAACCAATTTATAAATCGTTTAAAGGTTGGGAATCAGATTTAGATAATTGCAAAACTAAAGCCGATTTACCTATTGAATTGAAAAATTATCTGCAATTTTTAGAAGAGGAACTGCAAACAAAAATTACCATGTTATCTGCCGGCCCTGAGCGGGATAAGCTGATAATTATGTAAATTTTTATTCAGTATTTAATTGTTTATTTATGCGCATCAGTAAAAATTATACAATTTCCGATACTGATGCTTTCCGCAATTATTTGTCGTTTTATGCCAATCAATTTCCTGTATTTGCATTGCTCGATAGTTGCAATAATGCTGTATACGGTAAACCTAAATTCGACTATCTCCTTGCAGCATGTGCGCATACATCTATTGTTGCAAATACCGGAAATGCATTTGATACTTTAAAACATTTTATTGATGCAAATGGCGATTGGTGTTTCGGATTTTTAGGATATGACTTAAAAAATGAAACGGAAGTATTAAATAGTAAACATGCTGATGGCATTGGGTTTCCTGACATGGTGTTTTTTGTTCCGGAGATAATTATTACTGTTTTAAGTAATACGGTAACTATTAGTATTGTCGCCAATTATGCCTCATCGGGTGATGCTATATTTGATTCGATAATACAATCTAAACCTATTTCCTTTCAATCTCATTTAACACCTTTACAAGCGCGCATTCCGGAGGAAAGATATAAGCAAAAAGTGCGCGATATTTTGCATCATATTGTTGAAGGCGATATTTATGAACTCAATTTTTGTCAGGAATTTTTTTGCGAAGGCAAACTTGATGCCATTGATATATTTAATCGATTATGTAAAGTAAGTGCGGCACCTTTTTCTGTTTTATTTAAATGGGAAAACAAATTCCTGATTTCGGCAAGCCCGGAGCGTTTTTTGCAAAAAACGGGAAACGTATTAATCAGTCAGCCCATTAAGGGAACTATTAAACGAGGCCTGTCGGCAGATGAGGATATGCAGCTGAAAAACACTTTACAACACAGTATTAAGGATCGCGCTGAAAATGTAATGATTGTTGATTTGGTGCGCAACGATTTAACAAAAATTGCATATACAGGTAGTATTAAGGTAGACGAATTATTTGCCATTTATTCATTTAAACAGGTGCACCAAATGGTATCTACAATAAGTGCCGAATTGCGTGATAATGTGCATATAATTGATGCCATTAAATCAGCGTTTCCAATGGGAAGTATGACCGGAGCGCCAAAAGTTATGGCAATGCAATTGATTGAACAGTATGAAGCAACGCGTAGAGGAATTTTTTCCGGTGCGTTTGGATATATTTCGCCTGACAGAGATTTTGATTTTAATGTGGTTATTAGAAGTATTGTTTACAATGCTGATGAAGAATATGTGTCAATCCAAACAGGAGGGGCCATAGTTTATGATTCGGTTCCCGAGCAGGAGTTGGCTGAATGTTATCTCAAATTGGCCGCCCTCAAGCAAGTTTTGTTTAAACAGTAATACCATGAAATTGTGTTGCACACGATATTTAATGAGTTTAAAATAAATTTCAATTTTCTGCGTTTTGGTGATTAGGCATATGAAAACTGTTTTTTCCATTCTAGCGATAGCTTTCCTTTGCAGCAAAGTTGAAGGTCAGTCTATATTTAAAGATTTAACTGTGGTTCAGTTTGGCGATAGCGTGTTAGTTGACTGGACACTTTCGGCAGGTTCTACATGTTTCGACATGCATTTGCAAAGAGCTGCTCCGGCAACTGAATTTGACCAGGTTTACACAGTTAGCGGTGTTTGTGGCGGCGCAACCGACCAGTTTTACGATTTCATCGACTTTACCGGCCTTGTTAGTGGAACTACCTACCAATACATGATTTCAGCATCAAATGGCACCTTTGCAAGTGATCCTGTTTCGATTTTGTATGTAAATGCAGGAGAACAACCATTGCTTATTTATCCTAATCCGTCAACCAGTGATATTCAAGTTACGGTAGATAATAATTACACACCTTCATTCTTAGTGGAATTATATACTTTGCAGGGACAAATGTTAATGCAAACGGTTCGATTACAACGATTGTTTACTGTAAATACCGGTGTGCTGACAGCAGGCATTTACCTGCTAAAAATAACGACCGAATCAGGCGATTTATTAACGCAACAAGTTATTGTGCAATAATTAAATAATAATTCTTTTTACCGCGTTGCAATAAAATATATTTACCGTTAATAAGATTGTTTGTCGTAATTAATTTTTCAGGTTCACTTACTTTTTCTTTATTCATGCTAAGCGAATTTTCTTGCATGGCGCGTTTAAATTCACCTTTAGATGCAACAATGGTTGTTTTATCGGTAAGCAGGTCAGCGAAAGAAATGCCACCGTCAAACATAGATTTATCTACTGTAAATTGCGGAACACCTTCCAATACATCCATTAACAAATCGTCGCTAAATTTTTCGAAATCCGATTTTGTTGCTTTGCCAAATAATATATCACTTGCGGCAACAGCATTTTGATAATCGGTATCGCTATGAACCCTAACGGTAATGTCTTGTGCTAATGTCTTCTGAAGCAATCGCAGATGAGGTTCTGCGCGATGGCGCTCAATTAAATTTTCAATTGTTTCACGGTCGAAAAGTGTAAATATTTTAACATATGTTTCTGCATCGGCATCGCTCGCATTTAACCAGAATTGGTAGAAGCGATATGGTGTAGTTTTTTTCGGGTCGAGCCAAATATTTCCGCTTTCTGTTTTGCCGAATTTAGTACCGTCGGCTTTTTTAATAAGTGGAGTGCAAATAGCATACGCTTCGCCTTGTCCTTTTCGGCGAATTAATTCGTTGCCGGTGGTAATATTTCCCCATTGATCGCTACCACCCATTTGCAACATTACATTATGATTTTTCCATAAATAATAAAAATCATAACCTTGCACTAATTGGTAAGAAAATTCGGTAAACGAAATGCCACGCTCCAATCGTGATTGCACCGAATCTTTTGCCATCATATAGCTGATGGTAATATATTTACCGGCCTCGCGCAAAAAATCGAGGAAAGTAAATTTGTTAATCCAATCGTAATTATTTGCTAAAAGTGCTGCATTATCGCCATCGTTAAAATTCAAAAATTTAGCTAATTGTTGTTTTTGACAATCAATATTGTGTTGCAAACTTGCTTCATCCAATAAATTGCGTTCTGCACTTTTTCCCGAAGGGTCGCCAACCATTCCGGTAGCCCCACCAACGAGCGCTATGGGTTGATGACCACTTTGTTGAAAATGCAATAATGTCATAATCTGAACCATATTGCCTACACCTAACGAATCGGAAGTCGGGTCAAAGCCAATGTAGCCTTTAGTCATTCCCTTATTCAGGAACTCCTCCGTTCCGGGCATCATATCAAATAACATCCCTCTCCAGCGTAGTTCTTCTACAAAATTTTTCATGCTGCAAAAATAATCACTCCAAAACAATATCCTTAAACTGGTAATGTGAACCTTTTTTTCGTATATTTATTGTAATAAAGTATCAGGCAACGTAAAAAAGCAAAAACATTGAACTTTTTATCACATTTTTATCATGAATATCCTGTTTCCGACGCATATTTTGCGGCAGGGGTAATTTTGCCTGATATTTTATCGAATTATAGTCATAGAACAGGTGTTTTAGTTAAATTGCATCCTCAAAAGTTGAAATTAACGGACCAATCTCAGCTTAATGCTTTAACAGCAGGGGTTATACAGCATCATCGTGTTGACGGTTTCTTTCATGAATCAACATTTTTTGAAGAAAAGACGGCAACTATAACTGCCAGATTGTTGCTTGATGATTTTAGTTGTTTCAACAAGCGTTTGTATGCCATAAGTCATGTTTTACTGGAATTGTTGCTCGACAGAAAAATTCTCATCGAAAACCGCAATTGTTGTGATGAGATGTATACCTTGTTAGAATCGGTTGAACCCGGCGCTATCAGCGCATTGGTTGCGTTAAACACCGAAAATGGCCAAGCTGCAGGTGTGGGTAATCATTTTAAGGTTTTTACCGAACATAAATTTGTATACGATTACATGGAAGATGCTCGTTTAGTTGGCATTATGAACGGCATTAACACCCGTTTGGGCAATCCTGCTATGTCAACATCCGATAAACACCATTTTAAAAATGCAATTCATGACCTTGAAAAGACCATTCTCAGCCAAAAATTCCCTAAATTTCCGACCGATTCGTAAACCTTACATGAAAAATATTCTATTTATCATTATAGTGAGCGTAATGCTCAATGACTTAAATGCTCAAACAACAGCACCTAAGTATAGCAATGAGTTCCTGTCGATAGGTATTTCGGCGCGTGCTTTAGGCATGAGCAACAGCGTAGTTGCTTCGGTAAAGGATGTTACTGCAGGATATTGGAATCCCGCAGGGTTAACATTAATCGAGTCTGATATTCAAATAGGTGTAATGCATGCCGAATATTTCGCAGGTATTGCTAAATACGACTACGGCTCCATAGCAATTCCACTCCCTGAAAAAAATGCAACGGTTGCACTCTCATTAATTCGATTTGGGGTTGATGATATTCCGAATACCTTATTTTTAATTGAACCTGATGGCAGTATAAATTATGATAATATCACCGCATTTTCTGTTGCCGATTATGCATTTTTGGGTTCATATGCTACTAAATTAAAATGGCAAAACCTTCGCCTCGGCGGAAATATAAAAGTAGTGCATCGTCAGGCCGGTAGTTTTGCAACAGCTTGGGGTTTTGGCCTTGATGCCGGAGCTCAAATGGATTTAAATAACTGGAAATTTGGTGCCACATTTAAAGATATTACATCAACATTTAATGCTTGGAGTTTTTCATTTACCGAAGAAGAAAAGGCAGTGCTCTTAGCTACCGGAAATGTGGTGCCTGAAAATAGTTTGGAAATAACCACCCCGAAATTAATTTTAGGTGCTGCGTATGATTTTACATTAAATGAAAATTTTGGGTTGTTAGCAGAAATTAATGCGGATATTACTTCCGATGGCCGAAGAAATGTTTTAGTAAGTGCAGAACCTTTCAGTGTTGATCCTCATATAGGTATTGAAGCCGATTACAAAGAGTTTATTTATCTGCGCGCAGGCTTAGGCAATGTGCAACGATATATTCCTGACGATTTATATGAAGAAGCATGGACTATGCAACCTAATTTAGGTTTGGGTATTGAAATTGGCCCTGTTCAATTAGATTATGCTTATACCAATATTGGTAAACAGTCGGAAGTGCTGTATTCACATGTTTTCAGCTTGTTATTTAATATTAATAAAACTGTTAAACCCGCTACCGTTCAATAGTGTGAATTGTTAATCGGGTGCAATTAAAATGAGCGCATGAAGAGACTTTTATCGGTAATATTTTTAATTTGTTCCATTCAATCTGTATATAGTCAGCCCTACGCTAACGAATGGATTAAATACGATCAGCAATATTTAAAATTTCCGATTGCTCAAGATGGCATTTATCGTATAAATTATGATGTATTAAATGAGGCCTTAAATTTAATGGGTGTTTCACTTGCTTCCATCAACCCGCAGCATTTTCAATTGTTTAATAAAGGAGAGGAGCAATTTATTTTTATCGACGGTGAATCTGATGGCATTTTTAATACTTCCGATTACATCGAATTTTATGGTCAGGCCAACGATGGTACTTTCGATTCGCTATTGTATGATAATGCCGATTATCAATTACATACCTATGAGAGTATTATCAACGATACAGCCATGTATTTTCTAACATGGAATAATTTATTCACCAATAACAGGTTAACTATTCTTGAAAACGATTTAACCGATGCACCTCCTCCGGTGGCATACCACGATTATCATGTTAAAACAGTTTGGGGTAGCATTTATGGGTCCGGCAACTTTAATGGAGGGCCAACTTATTATGAAATATTCAGTTCGAAATATGAAAATGGTGAAGGTTATTCGAGTTTTAAATATAACCTGAGCAATTATAATCCAACTATTAATACGCCGGGATTATACACGGGTGCTGCTTTTACACCTATATTAAAAACTACTGTAATTGGTGTAAATACGTCAGAACATCACACTGTTATTACGTTAAATGGCATTATACTTAAAGACACAACCTATACAGGATACAAAGTATTGCGTTACAATTTTCCGGTAGATAATCTAATTGATGTTAATACAGTTGTATTTTCTTCCGGTCCTTTAACAACCGACTATCAGCGATATGCTTTTATGGATATTAATTATCCAAGAATATTTGATTTTGATAATGCTTCAACCGTTAATACAAAGTTGCCCACCGTTTTTGGTGCTACAACTTATTTAGCGTTTAACGATTTTGATGAAAACTTCACATCACCCATTTTATATGATTTAAGCGAGCATAAACGTATTACAGCAATTGTTGAGTCAGATATATCTAAATTTCATCTCAACTATAATGCTTCGGGCAACAACATTTTTGTTGCCAATCAGGATGCTATGGTAATTAAGTCAGTAAGCGAAATGTATCCGGTAAGTTTTGTCGATTATACCAACCCTGTCAATCAAGGTAACTACATCATCATCTCCAATAAATTGCTTTATGATGATGGAACCGGTGTAAATTGGGTTAATGAGTATAAAAATTATCGCTCCGATGCCGGTCCTGATGCATTCGATGCAATAGTTGCAGATATTGACCAATTGTATGATGCTTTTGCTTACGGAATAAAAAAACATCCTTTGGCAATCCGTAATTTTTTAATGTATGCGATTGATAGTTTTACAGTAAAGCCGGAGTTTGTTTTTCTAATTGGGAAATCATATAGTTATGATGTTACACGCGCAGAGGCAACTCCCGAATATGCTTTAGATTTAGTGCCGACTTTTGGGCATCCGGGTTCCGATATTATGCTGGCAAGCCGCAGGGGAACTGTACTGCCGATAATTCCTGTTGGCAGAATTTCAGCTCAAAGTGGAAATGATGTAAAAATTTATTTTGAAAAAATTGTTGAATTCGAAAGTGTTCAGGCTGACCCACTTCAAACCATTGCCAATAAAGCTTGGATGAAAAATGTGTTACATTTTGCGGGTGGATTAAACGCGTTTGAGCAAGCACTTTTTAATAATTATCTGCTTCAATATCAAAATATTATTGAGGACAGTTTGTATGGCGGCAATGTATACCAATTTAATAAAATTAGTGCTGATCCAATTTTTTACAGTGAGTCGGAATATGTTGATTCATTAATTAATTCCGGCGTTTCACTAATTACTTTTTTTGGACATTCTTCTTCCGGTAGTTTCGATTATAATATTGGCGATCCGGCCACATTTAGCAATGAAGGAAAGTATTTTGCCGTATTTGGAAATGGTTGCAATACAGCTGCTATTCACGGTGAAACATATACATTAGGCGAGAAGTATATTTTTGCAGACCATAAAGCAGCCATCGCATTTATTGCCGCTTCCAATTTTTCGTTAGCATCTAATTTGCATACTTTCGCAACCATTTTTTACCGCGAATTGTCAGCTTATGCCTATAATTTACCGGTTGGTGTGGCATTAAAAAATACGGCAGATACACTTTGGCCAACGCTCAATATTTATGATCAAATAACATCCGAAAATATTACTTTGCAAGGGGACCCGGCGTTGCGACTAAATTCACATGACCAGCCTGATTATGTTATTGAAGAGCCGTATGTATTTTTTGAGCCAACCGCAATTACCGCAGCAACCGATACTTTTTATTTGAATGTAGTTGTTACTAATATTGGTATGGCATTAGATTCTTCGTATTTCGTTGAAGTTAAACGCACTAAGCCTTCCGGCGATATAGTTACTTTCCTGGAACGATTTGATGCAACTTTTTTCAGAGATACATTACGTATCCCATTCGCCACCGATCCGGTAGCAGGAATTGGAGAAAATATTTTTAATATTCATATTGACAAGTTCAATGAAATAGCAGAACCTGATGAATTAAATAATATCATAGGAACTAGTACGTTTGTTATTGCTGATGATGCTATTCCGATTTATCCGGTTGAGTTTAGTATAATGAATCATGTTCCCGAATATTATGCAGCGTCAACTGCTTATGCTTTTGCCGATGTTAAAGATTATATTATTCAGGCTGATACATCCATGTTTTTTAATTCACCATTGCTGCGTTCCACAATGGTGACCGAATCCGGTGGTGTAATAAAATGGATTAATCCTCCTGTAACTTATATCAATAATGTAGTTTATTACTGGCGCATAACACCTGATACTGCTTCCGGTATTGCCCCAATTTGGCGCTCAAGTTCGTTTTTATATTTACCCGGTGATATTACCGGTTGGAACCAATCGCATTATTTCCAATATTTAGAGGATAATTATCAATACATTGGTTTGCAACCTTCACGTGAATTTGAATTTGTTCCCGATGTGCAAACGTATGAAGTTACCACAGGTATTTACCCAACTACAAATTGGTCGGAGGTTACTTCTTATGCCAATGGAGAATTACTGGCAGTTAGCTCTTGCGCTTCCGCAGGATTTGTTGTTTTATTGGCCGATGAAAGCTCCGGGCAACTTTGGCAAGTGTCGGAGGTTGGAGCAACTAATACAGGGCCATACGGCGATGTTTATTGCAGTAGCGATCCTTTTGAACGCATTATTCAATTTAATACCAATACTCCTGCTGCTCGGGAGATATTATATCAATTTATGATGTCAACTGTGCCCGATAGCGCACATTTTATTTGTTACAGTAATAACTATGCTGAATTTAATGCTTGGTTGGATGATACATTAATTTATGGCCATAGTTTATTCGAGGCATTTGAAGCTTATGGTGCAACTGATATTAATTCATTGGCCGTGTTTGATTATGACAGGTCGTATATTTTTTATGCCCAAAAAGGTGCGACTGAAACAAAATTGGAAATTATTGGTGACCCGCTTGGAACAAAAATATCAGCAACATTTGTAATTGAAGGAAATTGGAATCAAGGAACAATTATAACGCCATTAATTGGCCCTGCAAAAAGTTGGGATAAGGCACAATGGGATTTATTTTCGCTTGACGATATTAATTACGATCAAAATGGAATTGATATTGTTGGTGTAAATTACGATGGCATTGAAACATCATTAGCTGTTAATTTGCAAAGCGGCGATACAACTGTTGCATTTATTGATGCAGCGCTCTATCCATATTTGAAGTTGCGTTTAAATACTTTAGATGATACATCCAGAACACCGGCTCAATTTAATTATTGGCGTGTTATTTATACTCCCGTTCCTGAAGCGGCGCTTAATCAAAATATGCATTTTGTATATCAATCAGACAGTGTAACACAAGGCACATCTGTTCAATTAGAAATTGCCGTTACAAATGTCAGTGATTACGATTTGGATAGTTTATTGATTGGATTTTCGGTTATTGATGCCAATAATTTAAATAATCCGATTCCATATAGTCGGCAAGATTCATTGTTAAGCGATGCAACCATGATTGCCACGTTAACATTTTCATCAGCGGACGTTCCGGCAGGTAATAATTTGTTGAAAATTGATGTGAACCTTGAAAATGATCAACCTGAACAATATCATTTTAATAATATTGGATTATTGCCATTTTATAATGGTAAAGATATAAATGATCCATTATTAGATGTGACTTTTGATGGCGTACATATTTTTGATGGTGACATCGTAAGTGCGAAGCCTGAAATTATTATTAATTTGAAAGATGAAAATCCTTTTCTCGCTTTGGCTGACACAGCCTTGCTTAAAATTGCAATTAAATATCCTGATGAGGTAGTGCGTGATTATTATTACGATGGCGTTACAACGAAATTTTATCCTGCCGACACCTCGAATTTGGCAGAAAACAATAGCGCCAGAGTTGAAATAGTGCCTGTGTTTGATATGGATGGTATTTATGAATTACAAGTGCATGGTGAAGATGAATCAGGAAACATTGCCGGTGATATTGATTACCGCATTTCATTTGAAGTTATTAATAAAGCAATGGTCAGTAATGTGATGAATTACCCCAATCCATTTACATCGCAAACTAAATTTGTATTTACATTAACCGGCAGTGAAGTGCCCGATTATTTTAAAATTCAAATCATGACGGTTAGTGGAAAAATTGTTCGTGAAATATTGCGCAATGAATTAGGTGATATCCATATTGGCAATAACATTACCGAATTTGCATGGGATGGTACCGATCAATTTGGCGACCAATTGGCTAATGGTTTGTACTTATACAGAGTGGTAACCCGATTGAATGGTGAATCGCTTGAAAAATATGACACCAACACCGACCAATATTTTAATTCCGGTTATGGAAAAATGTATCTCGCCAGATAATTAAATAGTTTATTCCAGGAAGGCACTTAACAGCGCAATACCTGCGCCTGCAAGTATTGCAGCAAATTTATACATCCCGATTTTATGCGCCTTTCCACTTGCTTCAAATATAATAGTTGTTGAGATGTGAATCAGCGAGCCACAAACAATTGCAATTAACCATTTAAAATCCATTAATTCACCTGATGTTAGGTAATTGCCTATTATGCTACCAAGCGGTGTCATCAAGGCGAAAAAAGCTAGTAGAATATATGCGTTCATTTTTTGCTTTACCGAAAAGAATAAAACGGTAGCCAAAGCAAATGCCTCAGGAATTTTGTGCACCAAAATGGCTCCGAAAAGTGGTTGTAATTGGCTTGAATCAATATTACCTGCGCTTAAAGGAACTCCCTCCATAATGGCATGAAAACTCAACCCGAAAAACACCCCGGCTACATAGCCCTTGCTTTGGTGCTCATGTAAATGTAGGTGACCGTGTTCTATACCGCGTGTAAATTGAACTATAACCAGTTGAATAAAGAAACCAACTAAAATATAAATGGCATTCGTATAATCATGATGGTGTGCAGCGGAAGAATGCGCTTCGGTTTCGGCAAAAATTTCAGGTAATAAATGCAACACAACATTGCCTAAAAGGTAAGCACCGCTGAATGAAAGCAAGATGCTTAAAAACTCGCTATGGGTTTTATTACGCAATAGCCAAGCGGCAAAAATACCGGCAATGGATGCTGCAATTAAGAGTATGAGTTGCAATGTGGTCATTTAAAATAATACGGTTTTAGCGGCGTTAAAGTTCCGGACCGAGCTGTGGCAGCACAAACCGAGATGCAATTTTATATAAAATTAAGCTAATAACCGAACCTAAAAGTGCGCCACCAAGAATGTCGAGCGGATAATGAACTCCAACATAAATTTGCGCATACGAAACCAAAGAAGCCCAAAACAAGGCTATTGGGGCAACCCAGCGGTATTTTCTGCGAAATAATAAGCAACACATAACTGCAAATGCAAAAGTATTGGTAGCATGGCTGGAAGTAAAACTTTTTCCGGCACCACATTTTTCGATGCGTAAATGCACCGATTCACTAAACTGTTCATCATTGCATGGCCTAACTCTGCCAACTGCGGGTTTTACAACTGCGCTGCTAATTTGATCGCTGGCGGCGAAGTTTAAACCTAATATCAAAATAAGGGTTAGTCCTTTCCATTTATATTTTATAGATATAAGTATCGCGATAATTGCATACATCGGAATCCAAAAAAACTTATCGCGCACCGGTGGCATAATGGTATCAAAAAAATTATTGCCCCATCGCTGATTAATTAAAAGGATAAATTGTTCATCGAAATGTTGTATGGCTTCAGGGAAAATCATTTTTCAGCAATTATAATGAGTCGTTCAGAATTTATTTTGTTGTACGGTTGCAATTTGTAATTTCCGATTGTATTAATAATTTTTAATCCTGCCTGATTAAAATATTTTTCGAAGTTACTCAATTGTAAAGCGCGAACACGTTCAAAAAAAGTATATTGTTTTCCGTTGTCGGTAACTACAATTTTTTTTGTAATCATACCATCAACATAACTCTTAGTAATTTTGAAATGAACATTACCAATAACTTTGTATTCGTCTTCCACCAAATTTTGTAAAGTTGGTATTACATTTAAAAAATCGATAATTAACTTTCCGCCCGGCTTAAGACCTGCTGCAAATGCGCGAATGCATTTTTCATCCTCTTGAATTGATTCAAAATAGCCGAAGCTGGTGTAGAAGTTAAAAATAAAATCGAAGTAATTGATTCTGAATTTATTGCGCATATCATGCCGGAAAAACGATAAATGCTCATTTTCTTGCGATTTCGCCTCCTTAATGGCTGAAAATGATAAATCAATGCCCGTTACATCAAAACCTTTTGAAGCTAAATAGGTTGCATGCCTTCCTTTGCCACAAGCTGCGTCAAGTATGGTAGCATTGGGTTGTGGATGTAAATGATTTATTAAACCGGTAATAAAAGCAGCGGCTTCATCTTCATCGCGATGCTGATAAAGCATATCGTAATAAGACTGACTAAACCACGTTTCGAACCAGTTTTTTGGAGCGCTCATTTTATAATTATACAGCAAATGTATAAGATTTAAACATTTATTCGTTACTCAGCATCGGTTGAATTTGTTTAACTTTGCAGCGCGACTATGACACTTATCAAATCTATTTCAGGAATCAGAGGCACAATTGGTGGTACAGCAGGTCAGAACCTAACGCCTGAGGACATTATTAAATTTACTGCCGCTTTTGGCACGTGGATAAAAAGAACTACAGGCATTCCGACAATTGTTATTGGTCGCGATGCACGAATAAGTGGCGAAATGGTAAATCACCTCGTTACAGGAACACTCCAATCTATTGGCATAAAAGTTATCGATTTAGGATTAAGCACAACGCCAACTGTTGAAATTGCAGTTCCCCGAGAAAATGCAGGAGGCGGAATTATTATTACAGCTTCACACAATCCAAAAAATTACAACGCATTAAAATTGTTGAACAATATTGGAGAATTTATTTCCGGTGCAGATGGTGAAGAAGTTTTGCGTATTGCTAATAACGAAGAAATAATTTATAGTGATGTAGATAAGTTGGGTGAATACCAACATAAATTTTATTACATCCAAAAACATATCGATAAAATTCAAGAATTATCGTTAGTAAATAAAAAAGCAATTAAAGAAAGAAATTTCAAGGTTGTAATCGACTGCGTTAATTCAACAGGTGGAATTTCTGTTCCCGAATTATTAGTTGCTCTCGGTGTTACCGATGTGGTAGAATTATTTACAAACCCTAACGGCCGTTTTCCGCATAACCCGGAACCACTTCCTGAACATCTTTCAACCATTGCACATGAAGTAAAGCACCAAAAAGCTGATGTTGGTTTGGTTGTTGACCCCGATGTTGACCGCCTTGCTATTGTTTGCGAAAATGGCGATATGTTCGGCGAAGAATATTCACTCGTTGCCATTGCCGATTATGTGTTGAAACACAAAAAAGGTAATGTAGTTTCTAATCTTTCATCCACCCAAGCTTTAAGAGATGTTGCTCATAAACATGGCGTTGAGCATTTTCAAAGTGCCGTTGGGGAAGTGCATGTTGTACAAAAAATGAAGGACGTGAATGCCATTATCGGCGGTGAAGGCAACGGAGGTATAATTTTACCTGAATTACATTATGGTCGCGATGCCTTGGTTGGGATTGCATTATTTTTATCGCATTTGGCTACTTCCGGCAAAAGTTGCACACGATTACGTGCCGAATATCCAAATTATTACATGGCCAAAAACAAAATCGAACTGCCCGAAGGAACCGATGTTAAAGGTATCCTGAAGCAGATGGAAGAAAAATATAAGAAGGAGAAATTGAATAAAGAGGACGGCCTGAAGATAGAAATGGGTGGCGATTGGGTACATCTGCGCGCCAGCAATACCGAGCCAATTATCCGAATTTACTCCGAAAGTTCAACCAAAACAACGGCTGAAAGCATCAACCGTAAAATTATGGATGACATTAAACAAGTCATGAAATAATCACGAACGCTTAGTTTTTACAGCGTTTTCGGTGAAATGTTTAAATTTGCATCTCAACCTATAATCATGCGCGTTTACTTAGACAATGCAGCTACAACTCAGTTAGACCCGGTGGTTATTGCCGCCATGTTGCCTTATTTTGAGCATCATTACGGCAATCCATCGTCAATTCACTCGTTTGGACGTGAAACGAGGTCTGCTATTGAAAAGGCAAGAAAGCAGATTGCTACTATGTTTCATGTATCACCGGGCGAAATATTTTTTACCAGCGGCGGAACAGAAGCAAATAATATGGCATTGCAATGCAGTGTGCGCGATTTAGGGGTTACCAGAATAATTACATCTGAAATTGAACATCACGCAGTTACACATACTGCAGAAGCTTTAAAAAAAGATGCCCATATTCAGCTAGATTATGTTGATTTGAATGAAGATGGAAGTGTTAATTATGCGCATTTAGAAGAACTGCTCAAAGCAACCGATGCTAAAACATTAGTAAGTTTGATGCATGCGAATAATGAAATTGGCACTTTGCTCGATATCGATAAAGTAAGCGAATTGTGTAGTACTTATCATGCTTTTTTTCATTGCGATACTGTGCAAACTGTTGCACATTACCATCTCGATTTACAAAAAACAAAAGTTCATTTTATTTCTTGTGCCGCACATAAATTTCACGGACCCAAAGGCGTAGGTTTTATTTATATTAATGCAGAAGCAAAAATTAAACCCTTAATTCACGGTGGTGCTCAGGAAAGGAATTTGCGCGCCGGTACCGAAAATTTATATGGTATTATTGGATTAGCAAAAGCTTTGGAAATTGCCTATGCCGAATTGGATCATGTGCGCGAACATATAGAAGGCTTGCGCAATTACATGCAAGCAAAATTAGAAGAAACTATACCCGGTATTCAAATCAATTCATCCAGAAACGGATTGTATACCGTTTTAAATGTGAATTTTCCGGCATCCGATAAAAACGACTTATTATTATTTAATCTCGATATTGCCGGCATTGCTGTGAGCGGCGGAAGTGCCTGTAGTAGCGGAACAGATATTGGCTCGCATGTTATTGCACGCCTCAAACGCGCACCCGGAACTACGGCTGTGCGTTTTTCGTTTTCAAAATTTAATACCATGGAAGAAATTGATTTCGCCCTGGCTAAAATTTTTGAAATGATGCCTGTTGAGGCGCATTAAAATTTCTTAAAGATATTTGTATCTTAACGGTTCCTAATACCTAAAATTCATGCTATGGGTAACCGTCGTAATTTTCTAAAAAAATCTGCTTTATTGTTCAGCCTTTCGGCAATTCCTGAATTGGTGCAAAGTGAAGAAGTTAAAGCTGCTGTTAATCGCATACAAAATTTAAACCCGACAGCAGTGGCTCAAGATGAATCTTTTTGGGCAACAATTAAAACTGCATACACAACATCAAATACAATTATTAATTTAAACAACGGTGGTGTTAGTCCTTCGCCTAAAATAGTTCAGGATGCCATGTTGCGTTATAGTCAGTTAGCCAACGAAGCACCCAGTTATTATATGTGGCAGATTTTGGATAAAGGAAGAGAAAACTTGCGCAAAAAATTGGCAGATTTGGCAGGTTGCGACCATAACGAAATTGCTATCAACAGAAACAGTACCGAAGCATTGGATAATGTTATTTTCGGATTAAATTTTGAAAAGGGAGATGAAGTAATTCTCACCAAACAAGATTACCCAAACATGATTAATGCATGGAAGCAACGCGAAAAACGCGATGGCATTATTTTAAAATGGGTGAACCTCGAATTGCCTACTGAAGATGCTGCTTATTTAGTGAAAAAATATACCGAACAAATTACACCGAAAACAAAATTGGTTCAGGTAAATCATATCATAAATTGGAACGGCCACATAAATCCTGTTCGCCAAATTGCAGATGCTATTCATGCTAAAGGTCCTGACGTAATGATAGATGGCGCACATACATTTGGGCATTTTGTTTTTAATATTCCGGATTTAGGTGGCGATTATTACGGAACGAGTTTACATAAATGGTTGAGCTCAACTATTGGCTCAGGCATGCTTTGGATTAAGAAAGATAAAATAAAACATGTATGGCCGTTAATGGGTGCTCCCGACACCATGGATGTTAATGATATTCGCAAATTTGAAAATCTAGGCACACGCAATTTTCCGGTTGAATATTCAATAGCCACTGCAATCGATTTTCATAATATGATTGGGGCTGAACGCAAGGAAGCTCGCTTGCGCTATTTAAAGGATTATTGGGTAAATAAATGCAGCGATTTACCAAAATTTAAATTAAATACCTCCATGGATAAAAATTATTCATGCGCCATTGCCAATTTCGCAATTGATAACATGGAACCCGGTGACATAGCGTCGAAATTGTTTTCCGATTATGGTGTCCACTGCGTGAGTATAATTTGGGAAAATATTAAAGGCGTGCGCGTGGCACCGCATGTTTACACGAGTTTATATGACCTCGACATGCTGGTGAAAGGTGTGCGCACTATGGCTGTATGATTATATTTTACTCAAAAAGGTCATGGTGTTAATATGATCGGCATAATCGCTTAATCCGGGGAACTGCGTTTCGCCAAAAGGTGTATTTCCCGGAGCGTTTGCTACTACACATTGCAAATTTTCTGATATAGCATCCAATTTTATTTGTAAATCATTATTGTCGGAATAGGTTTCGCGATATAAAATTGAAAGCGGTGAAAATAATTGATCGCTCTCTACTAACATATAAAAATCGTTAGTTAAATAAGGTGTATTATTTAACATTAACAAAGCGCGATTGTAATCATAATTATTTTTGAATTTGGTATTTTCTGCAACATATCGATAATCTTCCCAGAATTTAAATAATAATTGCAAATCATAGTTTTCCGGCATAAATACCTTGCCTACATTTCTGCAGCCCAATCCGTAGTAATAAAAAACATCTTTACCCAAATCATATAATTGTGCTTCCGTTTCTTGGCCTGTTAAAATGGCAACCGATGTTCTGTTTTTTCTAATGATGTGCGGATACTTTCCAAAATAATATTCAAAGTAACGCGCCGAATTATTAGAACCGGTTGCAATAACGGCATCAAAATTTTCAAGCTTATCTACAAATTGAATCGCATCTTCAAAATAATTATCTAAGTCAACCAAAACTTTTTTCATCCATGGAAAAAAGAACATGTCTTTCGAGCTCAACTTAATCTTTACTTTATGTCCGCTCACCAACACACAAATCAAATCATGCATACCAACAAACGGCACATTTCCTGCCAATACTAAACCAATTGTTTTGCGCTCCTGCGGCAGAGCAGTATTTTTTACCCAATTTTCAAGTTCAGCTGTATTTAACATCTTTTGCTCAAGGCTTGCTAACATGCGTGTGCATTCAAGCCCGGTAAACCATGGGTTGTAAATTTCAGTTTTATGTAAAATGCCTTTCAACGCATCATCCGGCGCAATTAATTGCTCTCCAAGGCTTGCAAGTGATTTTATTATTGTTGCTGTATCCATTTTCTGTGGTTTGCTCAACCGGTTGCAAAATTACATTAACTGAAACTTTGATGTGATTGAAACTAAAAATCATTATTTAGAATCATTATAAATTTTGATTAACTTAACGGTCTATTTTGAAATATCACGGCTCTGCATCTATATTTGGGCACTCAAAAAAAACGAAAAGAAATTATGGCAATTCATATTACTTCCGACTGTATCAACTGTGGCGCTTGTGAGCCCGAATGTCCTAACAATGCAATTTATGAAGGTGGCGTAGAATGGGCGTTTGCCGATGGAACCACCGTAAAAGGCGCAGTTACCATGATAGATGGTTCATCTATGGATGCGGATCAAAAAAATGCTCCGGTATCTGATGATGTATACTACATCGTACCTGACAAATGCACCGAGTGCCAAGGTTTCCACGAGGAACCACAATGTGCTGCCGTTTGTCCTGTAGACTGCTGTTTACCTGACCCGGAACATGTTGAAAATGAAGAACAATTGTTGGCTAAAAAAGCTAAAATGCACATTTAAAAGCCTAACTATATTTAAAATGCGCCTCTTCTTTACGAATTGGCGCATTTTTTTTGCCTGTATGTCAATTTGTGAACAAATCGAATACTTCGTGATATTGGATTTCCGTTAATTTGCTCCAAATTTAGACATGAAAAAGAACGTAGCCGTAATATGTGGAGGATATACCGCAGAACGCAACATTTCGCTGGGGAGTGGTGATGTAGTCTGCCGAAATATTGATGCAACAGTATATAATATTTACAAAGTAGTTGTTGACGAAGATGGCTGCTTTGTTGAACCCGAGCATGTATTAGTTAATATGAGCGATTTTAGTTTTGTGCAAAATGGAAATCGGATAAAGTTTGATGTAGTGTTTAACGCTATTCACGGGTCACCCGGCGAGGACGGTCGTATTCAAGGGTATTTCGATATGTTAAAAATTCCATACAACAACTGTGGTGCTGCAACATCTGCACTTACGTTCAATAAATCATGGACAAAACGTGTGTTGGAAGGTGAGGTTTTTATGGCAAAAGGAAAGCTGATTAAACAATCTGATACTTCTTTAGATGCAGGCGTAGAAGAGATTACAGCCAATTTCAACTTGCCACTTTTTGTAAAACCTAATAATAATGGCTCAAGTTATGGCATCTCTAAAATTAAAGAATTTGCAGCCTTGAAAAACGCTGTATTGGAAGCCCTGAAATTTGATGACGAAGTACTCGTGGAAGAAGGTATCACCGGTTTAGAAGTAACCTGTGG
>JANMLV010000287.1:0-8629 GCA_031372705.1 Bacteroidota bacterium
CAGATATCCTGATTCTGTTTCGAGGAATGAACGAACGTTGATAGCATCGTTATGGAAAACTATCTTCGTTTTATTCTCATCTGGGCTTAAGCGTTCCATAACTCGCACCACAGGTTCCATTTTTACTAACCCTTCCACTCCGCATCCAATCCAAGCCATTCCTTTATCATCAGGTACTATTGTTATAATATTGTTAGTAGGAATACTTCCCTCATTTCCGGGCTCATGAATAAACTGCTCAAACCGGTCGCTGAGGATTTCGTAACGAAAAAAACCCATACAGTTAGAATATATATAAAGCAATCCATTTTTATCAATGACACCACCAATTAATATATGTTCTATTTCATGCTCAGGAATTTTTTTATTGAGATGAACAATTTTTTCCTCCCCTGTTTCAATATTTAACTTGTATAGCTGTCCATCTTTTGTAAAAGCAAAAAAGTAATTTTGATATAATAAAGGGATGCTGCCTTCACTCGTTTGCTTAACAGTGCCATTTTGGTGCAGGTCTAAACCAGGAATGAACCTGTCAGTGTTTTTATCGTACCGGTAAAGATGTTTTGTACTGATAGCAATAAAAATTTTCTCTATCGCGCTATACATAACAGAAAAAACTGTGGTGTCAGATTTGCCAAAGCGATCATACAAATTTATTTTGGTGAACCTTTTGTCATTGGCTTTAAAAATATACACATTACCGGAAATATTCAGCATAATATTTCTTGATGAGTCACTGGCGACACTTGATGCACCATATTCCCAAGTCTCCGGTAGTGGAAAGGAATTAAACTCAGCATTACTTACCCGTGTTAGATTTTCATCTGTAAAAAAGTAGAGTGCGTTGTTATCATTCTTCAAACTAAAACAATAGTTTCTAAGACCTCTATGAATCTTATAAGGAAAGGGCTTATTGAATGCTAATTTTTGGGGATCATAAAGGCGAACTTCTTGCCAGGTTTCGATATAAATATTTCCATCAGGCAGTAACAACGCATTTGCCATAGGATAATCAAGGATGCTAATAGAATCGTCGGGATTGTGACGAAATAATTTAGAATTATACCCATCAAACCTTGCAATACCCGGTTCACCATAAATCCACAGGTAACCTGTTGTGTCCTTAAACATTTGCCACATGCTACTCGCAGTAAGGCCATGCGGTTCGGTGTATTTTGTAAAAGTGTATTGCTGCTGAGCAAAACAAGCACTGCTAACAAGTAAAACAAAGATGATATGGATGAAGTGCTTCATAAAATACTTAAGTTAAAATAATGTATGAAAATGATTAATGTAATACAATAATGTATTGTTTTTTTTCTTATCATTTTTTTAATAAGTTTTGAATTTTAACAAGTAATTCGTCGGTTTCAAATGGCTTCCCAATAAAGTCATTCATGCCGGCTAGATAACACAAATCTACTTCTTCTTTCAACACGTTTGCGGTCATCGCAATAATTGGAGTGTTTGCTTTTTCATCTTCAAGTTTTCTTATTGCCTTGGTGGCATCAAATCCATTCATCACCGGCATTTGAACATCCATAAGTATCACATCAAATGTGTTAGATTTTAATTTTTCTACAGCTATTAATCCATTCGCAGCAACCTCTATCTGCACATCTTCAATAGCATCTTCCAATTCTTCTTGTGCCACTATTGCATTGTAATGGTTGTCTTCCACTAATAGGATGTGTATTCCTTTAAGTTGTTTCGATAAATCAGCATTGTCAACTGATACATGCGTTGCTTCAACTGTTGTTGATACTTTGGTATAAGAAATAATAAAATGAAACTGACTGCCTTTGCCTTTTTCACTTTCTACCCATATTTTGCCATCGTGCAGTTCAACTAATTTTTTAGAAATACTCAAACCTAAACCGGTACCGCCGAATTTCCGAGTTGTATCGCTGTAAGCCTGCTCGAACGATTCAAATATTTTTTCCATCCTATCATTATCAATACCGATTCCGGTATCGGAAACAATAAAGTGCAGATTTAATTGTTCGCCGGATTGCTCTGATTTTACAGTCGTAGTTACCAATCCCTTTTCCGTAAACTTAATGGCATTGCCAATTAAATTTAATAGAATTTGTCGCAATCTTGTGGCATCTCCAAGAACAGTCAATTCCACTGCAGGCATTTCTTTTTTAAGTCCTAGTCCTTTTTCTTCGGCTTTAAACTGCATAATAGTATGCACATTATTCACCAATTCATTAACAGAAAATGGCTCTTTTTCCAATTGCACCTTCCCTGCTTCAATTTTTGAAATATCAAGAATATCGTTAATGATTACAAGTAACGAATCAGATGATTGTTTAATACCGGTCAAATATTCTTTTTGGTCTTCATTAGGATTTCGTCTGATTAAAATATCCGTCATGCCTTTTATGGCATTCATAGGTGTGCGAATTTCATGACTCATGTTGGCCAGGAATTGATGTTTGGCACGTTCACTTGCTTGTGCTTTTTCTTTTTCAGCTTGGTCTTTAAGTAAATCCTTAATGCGGAAAGCTGTAATTAACATAATACCCAAAAACGATAAGATGATTAGCAAACCTTTCAACAGCTCTTTTTTATCTTGATTAATATTTACGTTGAGGAGTGGCGTATCAACAAGTGAGAAACAAATTAAGAATAAGTGAAAAATTAGGAAAAATTTGGCATATTTCACCCCTTTTATGTGGGCATAAATGGCCTCAACAACAAGTAATGCGAATACCACTAAAATGTAATTATCAAAAAGCGTCAAAAAGGCCGGTTCAGCAACAGTATCTTTTATTGTTTCAAAGAAGTAATGCGTGCATAAAAACCCTGCATAAACAATGGCTGTTGTAATTAAAACAAAATAAACAATACGATTTAATATATATATTCTCCGAGATATTTCCTTAATATTTAAGATAGTTTCTGCAAACCGAAACAAGGCAATCAGAAAGAAATAAAATCCAAATTTTAGCGCCAACCTGTTAGGTGGAAATTGAGGGATGAGGTTTGAATTGTTTAGCCAGACTATAAACATGCCCAAAAACATGAGCACTAAATAGAGGTGCATTTTTTCTTTGTTGATGATATAGAGTGTCAAATAATACAATAATAAAATGAGGATTATGCCCGTCATTAAGTAAAGTGGCATATAAATCTTATTATGATTGTACCATAATTCAGCTTCATCAAAATGGAACAATTCGAATTTGTTTACTGCAGTTGTTGAAAAAGGAAATACCTTGTTAGACTTCAATTTTAAATAAACAGACAAAGTATCGTTTGGAATAGTATAAATGCGAAATATGTTATACAAACCCGGGACTGTTTTCTCATCATACGCAAGGTTGCTACCGGTTATACTTTTTATATATCCGCCTTTGCCATCAGGAATATAAACCTCCACATCATCCCATTGTTCTGATATCATAAAGGAATTACTGCCACCATTTATTGCATTGGTAACGATGTTCAATCTGGCCCAATAGTATTTTGTGTTCTCCTTTTCTTGTGACTCAAGCTGATAAGCATATTTAGGGTTTAAACTATCCCAATTGTTCACTACATCATTTAATTGATAATCACCACTTGGGTCTTCAATAAAATTTGCGGCATGAAGCATATGGTTTAGTCGCCTCGGCTGTCCGTAGGTATGTGTATGCGTTAAAGAATCCGGGATATGATAATATCCATCAAATTCAAAGAAAGTTCGACTATCTTGAATTGACAGCGACATATGGTTTGGACGCCAAGTCAGCTGATTGTTTTTTCTGGTTCCGTCTAATCTTATATACAGTATTTTAACCTCATTTTTTTCAAATTCCAGATCAAATAAATTGTGATTGTATTTAAAATCTTTTTCATTTGGAGAAAGGGCAAGGCCAAATTTATAATGCTCAGTTACCTTGTTTTTCGATTGTACATATAAATCAACATAATCCCAACTGGCTCCCCAATGCGCGCCAATATGAATTAAATACTTACTATTTTCGATTTGACTTCCTGTCATTTTCAATTTAACCCAATACACTGCCTCCTGATTAAACAAGGTTTTAGGAGCTGCATAGCCGCCTCCATCTTCTCTTAATATATTTAATTCATTCCCTGACTCAACTGTAAAATTGTGTGTGTAATTGTGTTGATATAATGGCGAACTCACCATTTCAAAACTTAATTTGCCCTCCCTATCTTCTAAGAGTTGAAGTTCATCGTAAATGATACTATAATTATAGATGTAAGATTCAAAGTCATCTAAATAGGCTATTCCGTCATCAAAGTGGTACCCATAAGCAATCGCCAAATCCTGAATAAGGTTATCAAATTTATCTCGTTGTTTTAGGTCTCCTTTATTATGATAGGCTTTGGAGAGTAATCTATAAGCATCTCGAAGATTGGCCGTGTCTTTATTTAAAATGGCTTCCGCTACCAATTTATCTGCTTGCGCTATTGCTGCATCAACCTGTTTATTGTCAATGGTCTTGAAAATAGTTGATAGCATTTGCCGGCGTTGATCAAAGCCGCTTGGAAACACAGATATGTCAGAGGCAACATCTAAAGTTGTATCTGTATTGCCTTGCGAAATGTTTTGCCCGCGGCCTATTCCTACAACTGTGCAAATCAAAAAAAATGTGCCTGCAATTTTGGTTGAAGTCATAGCTTATTCATTATTGATGTCCAAATGTAGGGCAGATCACTTGGAAAACTATGCTTGAGTTATCGTAAGGCAATTATAACTATCAAACGGTCGCTAGCCGCAATTGGAGATATTGTCTCGGCCGCGCAAAACGGTTAGAACTGCGGAAATGCCAGCCCTTGCTTCCGCAGCCTCATTAAGACTTAAAAAAATCAGCTTATCTTCGGCAATAAATTAGCTGCCATTGAAAACACTCACATCGCTGATAGTAGAAGATAACAAACTAATGGCAACACTATTGCATGATTTACTCGTGGAATATGAAACAGCAATTGACGTTATAGGCATAGCGAAAACCGGTAAAGAGGCAATCACCCTAATTGAAACACTACAGCCCAATGTGGTTTTTTTGGATGTTGAATTACCCGACATGACCGGTTTTGAAATGCTTCAGCAATTAAAAAACATTAATTTTCAGACAGTTTTTACAACTGCACACAGTCACTATGCAATTAAAGCATTTCGATTTAATGCGCTGGACTATTTAATTAAACCGATTAAAGAAAACGAGCTCGACGAAAGTATCAAACGATTACTTAAATCTGCGAACAATACCATCGATGTTAAAACTGCACTCAGCAATCTTGAATCAAAAGATGTCGAAAATCAAAAGCTCGTTTTACCAATTCAGAATGGCACATTGCGATTGCCATTGAAACAAATTACTTTCATTGAAGGAGATCGCAACTACAGCAGTATTAATTTATCAAACGGCAGCAAAGAATTATCATCAAAAAATTTAGCCTATTTTGAAGACATACTCACAGATAAAAACTTTTTCAGAAGTCATCGCTCATATTTGGTTAATAAATATCATATCAAAACATTAAATGAAGGAAATTTTGTTTTAACTACCGGAGGTAAAATACCAATTTCTCGGCGCAAAAAAACGGAGGCGGATGATTGGTTTTTTAAAGGGGAATAACAGGTTAGCTTGTGTCGGGTCTGCGACCCGTCAAGGACAGGATACGCCATCGCAATTCGAGATTAACTGTATGATTTCAAATTACAATTTGAGTCCAAATCACTCATTACTCATGTCCGCCTCAGTGGACAACTCATTACTCATTTTACGTAGTTAAAGACCCTTAAACTCATTCTATTTTTAAAAATTTATCTTCGAGTTTTACCATAAAATTAATTTCAGCATTCAGTGCTTTAAAAATTTTGTAGATGGTATCAATTGTTGCACTGTTGGCACTGTTTTCCAATTTTGAAATTTGCGCCTTCTGCACACCTACTAACTTGCCCAATTGCTGTTGTGTTAAACTGCGCTCTAATCTCGCCGTTTTAATCATCTTCCCCAAAATATCCATTTGAAGTTCATATTCATATTCGTCACGCTCCGGCGTACCAACTTTGCCAATGAACTTATTCTTCATTTCTTGAAGCGTATATGTTCTATTTTTTTTTGTTGCCATACAATTACTTTTTACGTTGATTTAGAAAATACTTGGCTACCATTAAAAATGTATAACTTAAAATGGAATTGCTAATGGGCAATCTTATCGATAAACTAATAAAACATCGTGAACGCAATGTGCATACGTTAAATAAAAACTAGGAGCCAAAGGACATTTTTACAAAACAAATGACCATGAACAACGAAGACACATAAGGTAATTTACTCCGCGTACTTCGCCTCTCCATTTCTCCGCGTGAAAAAAAGTTTTTGCGTTTAGCCATGTCATAAATTCATTTGCCACCTCCATAAATCTCGTCTCAAAAAATCGCATCCCTACACTTCATTTGTAACGATGTAAAGATAATAAAAGTTTCTATATTTGGAAACCATTATTGCTTAATACACAAAAGCAAGTTGGGTTCTCCGGCTTGTGTCGGGTCGCAGACCCGACAGGGGCAGGATACGCCAGCGCAATTCGAGATTAACTGTTTGATTTCAAATTGCAATTTGAATCCAAACCACTCATCACTCATGTCCACAACCCCCATTTTCCTCCTCCCACCCCATTTCCCACCCCAAACCCTTACCTTTGCGCCGTGAATTATTTAAATGTAGAAAATCTTTCGAAAACTTACGACACAAAAGTGTTGTTTCATGATATCAGTTTTAGCATTAACCGGGGACAAAAAGTGGCGCTGGTGGCGAGGAATGGCGCGGGGAAATCGACACTCCTCAAAATTATTATGGGCGTGGATATTGCAGACAGCGGAAAGGTGCGCATCCACAAAAATATTACTACGGGTTATCTGGACCAGGAACCGCACTTGAACGAAAATTTATCGATTATTGATAATGTGCTGAGCAGCGATGCCCCGGCAATTCGCGCCATTAAGGCTTACGAACAGGCTTTGTTAGACCAGGAACACGATTATAATGATGTTACTGCGGCGGCTTTGGAAAAAGCGCATGAAGAAATGAGTGTGCTGAATGCTTGGGATTACGAACTCCGCATTAAACAGATTTTAAGTCAGCTAAAAATTAACGACTTGGAGCAAACGGTGAGCACGCTGAGCGGGGGACAAAAAAAACGAATTGCACTCTCGAAATTGTTAATTGAGGAGCCTGATTTTGTGATTATGGATGAGCCTACCAACCACTTAGATATTGAAATGGTGGAATGGCTGGAAGAATATTTGAGTTTGAAAAATATGACGCTGCTGTTGGTTACCCACGATAGATATTTTTTAGATAGGGTGTGCACGGAAATTATTGAAATGGAGGACAGCAAAATTTTTCAATACAAGGGAAATTATTCGCTGTATGTGGAGAAAAAAGCGCATCGCGATATGGTGGAAGCTGCGGAATTAGATAAGGTGAAAAATACATATCGCCGCGAATTGGAATGGGTGCGCCGCATGCCGAAAGCAAGAACTACAAAAAGTAAATCGCGACTCGATGCGTTTGAAGATATTGCTGCTAGAGCAACGGCTCGGAAAAAGGAAGATCAACTCACGTTAGATGTAAAAATGACGCGCATGGGTGGCAAAGTGTTGGAGATGATTAAGGTGTCGAAAGCATTTGGCGATTTAAAAATTGCTGACCAATTTACTTACTTATTTAAGCAGTACGATAAGGTGGGAATTGTGGGCAAAAATGGTATCGGCAAAACTACTTTTCTGAATTTAATTATGGAATTAGAAAAGCCGGATACCGGAAAAATAACTACGGGTGAAACTATTGTTTATGGTTATTATTCGCAGCAAGGTATGTTGTTAAAAGAGGATAAACGAGTGATTGAAGTAGTAAAAGACATAGCAGAATTTATTCCACTGGCTGATGGCTCAAAGCTAAGCGCATCGCAGTTGCTGACGAAATTTCAATTTGAACCGGAAACGCAATATGCTTATGTAAGTAAATTGAGCGGTGGCGAAAAACGTCGCTTGTATTTAATGACGATTTTAATTACGAATCCGAATTTTTTAATTCTGGATGAGCCTACGAACGACCTCGATATTTTAACACTGAGTATATTAGAAGAATTTTTGGCCGACTTTAAAGGTTGCTTGTTAATTGTGAGTCACGACAGGTATTTTATGGACCGGTTGGTGGAACATTTATTTGTGTTTGAAGGTGATGGTATTATAAAAGATTTTCCGGGCAATTATTCTGATTGGCGTATTTATCAGGATGCTGTTAAAGCACAAAAAAGTGATGATGAAAAAGTTGCTGCCAAAAAAGAAATTGTTGCAGAAGTAAAAAAAGTTGCGGTAGATGAACCGGTGGTGAAAAAACGCAAAATGAGTTTCAAAGAAAAACATGAATTCAAATTATTGGATAATGAAATTGCTGCATTGGAAACGGTGAAAGCAAATTTGGAGCAAGATTTAAATCATCCTAGTTTATCGCACGACGATTTATTTAAAATATCAGCCAACTTAACGGCAACGATTGCGAAGTTGGATGAGAAGTCGTTGAGGTGGTTGGAGTTGAGTGAGATGGAGGGGTGAGAGGGATTTTTTGATTGAACAGGATTGAGCAAAATTGAGCAA
>JANMLV010000307.1:0-1876 GCA_031372705.1 Bacteroidota bacterium
TCCCATTGTATTTGATTGGTCTCTGAAATCTGCTGAGGTAAAACAATCAAAACTATAATCGTAACCTGAAGCTCTGTTGGGTACAATTTGGGTATGGTAGTAAGAACCAGAATTATTCATTTTTAGTTTTTTAAAAATATCGTCAGACATTAGTTGAGCATAAGTTTTTCCGGTTACTCTTTCCATTATGTAACCCAACGTAAAATAACCCCAGCTACTATAAGCATAATGAGTACCTGGCTTAAATAAAAGGGAAGAGTCTATAAATACTTTTATATAATCTTCCCTCGTGAAATTTTGACGGCTTATTCTTGGAAAAAAGTCTTTTATAATATCATAATTTGGTATGCCTGATGTATGTGATAGCAGTTGTTTTATAGTAACATTGGCAGCAGGTTTATTTTTAAATTCAGGCAAATAATCTTCAATTGATTTGTTTAAATCTATTAAACCTTTTTGAACTTGTATTAAAATTAACGCAGCAGTCAAAGGCTTTGACACAGAGCCAATCATAAACTTTGTGTCTGTTCTGTTATAAATATTCCACTCTCTATTGGCTAATCCAAATGCGTCTTTGTAAATAATTTTCCCTTTTTCAGCTACTAAAACTGCACCGTCAAACATATTGTAGTTATGATAAGCCTTCATTATCGCTGCAAGTTTTGCACTTTTGGTTTGAGCAAATACTATCTGTCCGATGAATATAGTAAAAAGCAGAATAATTATTTTTTTATAAAGCATACGCAGTCATTTAGTAGTGGCCGCCAAGGGTTACGCACAACGACAGTTTGTAAAAAAACCCCTGTCATCTAACAAATATACATATTGGTATCTATTTTAAAAGCGATGGCTGGGTTTTGCTTTATACACTTATGCAAAACATAAAAGGCACCAACTGCCGTTGTTAGCGGTTCTACAACAACAGCTTATATGTGCCTACAAAATGCTCAGGTTTCCAGGTTAAAGAACCCTTGAATACTGCACAAAATACTAGCACTCCACTCCCAAAAATCAACAGGGTAAACAACCCGACAAATCCATAAGAGCACTTAATGAACGGTTTCGTTCTACGCCATGGCGGATCATTGCATGCCTGTTGGGCGCAACGAAACCTTAGTTATTAGCTACACAGTTATATTTCGATGATTTCCCCTTCCGCTACAAGTATCGGCACCTCATATATTAACCACTTCCGCCCAACGTGCATGTATTTTTCAATTTCAGGTATGTGGAGAAATTTCACAATTACAATTTTCGTTTCTCCAACGTGAAAAAGTTCCGTATCGTCAAATTGTATAATCCCATTATAAGCTCGTATTTGATTAATATCGGTAAATGGTTCAAAAACATGATTGGGTCTATATCCCGATCTAATGCCTGTAAACCTTCCACCTTCTTCTGGTTTACGGAGGTAAATCTTTGCTTTAACTGCAATTAAATCATTCCTCACTTTAGTCTCTTGCGTTAATAATTCACAATTAGCAAATTCAATCATTCTATTACCTGCATTAAGTTGCATTTCAATCTTTGTAACTTCCGTATCAATTTGATTTCTTCCGGTGCCAAAGCTCTTAGTGAATTTTCCTAAATTGACTATATCTAAAATTGTTGGTGGTCCATGGAAGGGAAGATCCTCAATTTGATATGTAATAACACCTGTAAATTTTAAAATTTTTTTCTCGTAGAAATTGTTCTCCCAATCAGTGGGAAAGTCTATCAGGAATTCCATTGTTTGCTCCGATGAAATTTCTTTAACCTCCAAAATATATGTGTCGTGAAATGATAAATCGTCAATAATCATAGACTAAAATAATTACTGCTAACTTTCCGATTTGTGTTATAATCCGCAATATATCAAAAAATACTAGTATTAAAA
>JANMLV010000012.1:0-3406 GCA_031372705.1 Bacteroidota bacterium
CCGATTCGCTCATGTGCAATCATTATGGTTGGATTCGATGTGATGTTACTGATTCAGGCACTGTTTTAACAATTAAAGATTATGCATTTGAAATGAAATGCGATGTTGGTATTATAGCCGGAGATACAATAGGCGATACCACTCATGTGAATATTGATGATAATTTTACAGGTAATTTGGATGCGGCTATTTATACTTTCAATAATGAATTATTTATAATTATTAATTCACTTCAAAATAATTATACTGTTCATATTCGCAATTTAGCCGGCACAGTTTTACTGTCTAATAATTTTACATCCCAAAAAACAAATATCAATCTTGAATCATTCGCATCCGGAATTTATTTTGTGGAGGTTGCCGATGGGAATAATCATACGGTGAGAAAAATTGTTATCAATAAATAATAAAAGCTTTGAAATCGTAAAATAATTAGTTTAAATTTAAATCAATGACTCGAGAGCAAAAATTGGGTGCTTACGCATTGTCAGCGAGCGTTTTTTTACAATTTAGTAATACAGCGTTGTCGCAAGCTATTTATGTTGATTTAGATCCTGACGTTGTGTTAGACAAAAACGACTATTTACATTTAGACATTGAAATCACAAACGACCCTATTGATTTTGTATTTTCAAATCGTTCAGGTACTCCGCTTTACACCGATTCAGAACATTTTTCTGTATTGAACCTACGTCCTAGTGGTAATGCTGTATTCGCATCAGGCCACTACTTATATCCCGGCTACAGATATTCAGTTTTTGCAATTTCTGCAGGTCAATTGATTAACGACAGTTTAGTTTTTTATGAATTTTGGAACCAATATATGGCTTATCGAACAATAGATGGTCCACCTGGCATATCATTCACCGCCGAAGGCGGATTTTGGTATCCCGAAAAGCTAGACCACTATGTTGGTATCAAATTTACTGATTCACTCATGTGCAATCATTATGGTTGGATTCGATGTGATGTTACTGATTCAGGCACTGTTTTAACAATTAAAGATTATGCATTTGAAATGAAATGCGATGTTGGTATTATAGCCGGAGATACGATAGGCGATACTACTCATGTGAATATTGAGGATAATTTTTCAGGTAATTTGGATGCTACTATTTATACTTTCAATAATGAATTATTTATAATTATTAATTCATTTGCAAATAATTATACTGTTCATATTAGCAATTTAGCCGGCGTAGTTCTAATGTCTAATAATTTTACATCGCAAAAAACAAATATCAATCTTGAATCATTCTCATCCGGAGTTTACTTTGTGGAGGTTGCTAATGGAAATATCAATGCAGTAAGAAAAATTATTATTACTAAATAACATATTGTTCTTGTTCAAAAGTTCATCTCTAAAGGCGCACAAGCATCAACTATGCTTTCCCTTTCAAAAGCGCAACAACATCTTTCGGCTTTGCAACCGACGGATCAATTTTAAAAGCAGCTTGCAAATAAAAAGTTTCGCGTTCCGATAACTTTTGAAAAATATAATCCTTCAACTGCTCATCATCAAAATTTGCTATCAGCGGACGTTTCTCTTTGCGCGTTCTGAGTCTGCCAAACAATTTTTCGGGAGGTAAAAATAAATAGACTGTTTTGCCTCTGGCATTCATCCACTCCATATTATCAAAATAACATGGCGTTCCACCACCGCAGCTGATAACAGCATTTTTTTCTAATACAGTAGAATGCAGCACATCTGATTCTAACTGTCGAAAATAATCCTCTCCGCGCAATTTAAACACTTCCGCAACCGAACCACCTTCAATAGCTTCTATGCGTTTATCAATATCAATAAACGGATAATCCAGCTTCTCTGCCAACTTTTTTCCCATGGTAGATTTACCACAACCCATAAAGCCTATTAAATAAATGCGCATATCAGGAAATTCTAATTCTTGGATCAATGAGCGAATATACAATATCTACAGCTACACTTATTACAACAAATATAACAGCAGTGTATAAAATGGCACCCATGGCAACAGGATAATCAAATAATTTTAATGCATTCACCGTTTCGTAACCAATGCCGTTGTAATTAAATATGGCTTCGATAAAAAATGCACCGGTAAGTAAACTGGCTAACCACCCCGACACAGAAGTAACGACAGGATTTAATGCGTTTTTCAAGGCATGTTTAAATAAAATAACATTTTCATTCAATCCTTTTGCCCTTGCTGTTCTAATGTAATCGTTGTGCATTACATCAATCATCGAGCTCCTGGTGAGTTGTGTAATTACGGCAACAGGTCTTATGCCTAGTGCCAACGCAGGAAGAATTAAATTTTTTAATTGCAAATACTGTTCTCCCGTATAGCCGTCGGTAACATATAAATCGCCGGTCATATTTAAGCCGGTAATGGATGCCAACAAATAAGCAAATACCAATTGCAAAATAATACCAACAAAAAACGAAGGAAAAGAAATGCCCAACACACTTCCCGCCGAACAAATATTATCTAACATCGAATTCGGTTTAATTGCAGCAGCAACACCTAATGCAATACCAAGAATTGTGGCAAAAATCATGGCCGTTAATGCCAAAATTAACGTATTGGGTATTCGCTCCATCAATATTGCATTAACACTGCGCTTACTAACATAAGACCTGCTTAAATAAGGTTGCTTGAGCACAATGGCGCCGCTGCCTACATTCAGCAATTTAACATAAGCATATTTTTCCGCATTTAAATAATAGCGTGCATTGCTATCTACACGATTGTGCACACTTATAAACGAAATATCATTTAAATACAAACCCAATTGCTGCAAAACTGGCAAATCGAGACCCAACTCCTTTTTTATATTCTCGATGGTTGCTTTATCAGCTTTATCGCCGGCAATTTGGCGTTCCGGATTTATGCGCGTGAGTTGAAATAAAAAAAATACAATTATTACAACGCCAAATAATACAAATAATCCATATAAGAGACGCTGTAAAATGTATTTTATCAATTGTAATTTTTTATCGGGTTAAAAATGCAATTACGCTAACATGCACTCATGTTAACACTTCGAAATTAGCGTTCCAACACACTTAAAAACGACGCGTCCGTTGGCAATGCTTCATCATTAAACTTAAACACCACAACTCCATTGCGTATAAAAATCACACCGGTATTCTGCTCCATAATTTTATACAAAACATCTCTGTCGCTAACATAATAATTAAACGATAAACCGGATGCTTTGCGCATAAGTCCCAAAATTTCAAACGAACCTGAACTCACCACAAATAATTTACCACCGGCAGCATCAATATTTTTCATCACCGGTAAAATTGCGCCCCATTTTTCGGCAGTTAACTTATCAGGTGAAAGCTCATTTAATATAACCATGCAAACAACAGTAGAATCATTATTTACAGTGGTTGTTGGATCATCTCCATTCTCTT
>JANMLV010000035.1:0-2433 GCA_031372705.1 Bacteroidota bacterium
TTCTAAAATAAATTCATAAGTAAAAATCGGGCAATTAAAACGAACTGCCAGCGCGAGTGCATCACTTGTTCTGCTATCAACTTCTATTTCTTGTCCGTCGCGCTCGCATACTAATTTCGAATAAAATATACCGTCTTGTAAATTATCAATTAATACTTCGCGCAGATTGATATTAAAGATTGTAAATAGATTTTTTATTAAATCGTGAGAAAGCGGCCGATTGATTACTACTTTTTCTATTGCTACTGCAATTGCTTGTGCTTCAAAAGCACCTATTACTATGGGTAGTTTGCGCAATCCTCCAACTTCGCTCAACAACACTGCATAACTTTGTGATTGAGTAACAGTATGAGATAACCCTGATATTTCCAGTTCAATTTTTTGCATTTCTATATGCTAAGAAGCTACTAAGTTAGAAAAGTAATTGTTATATAATAAACAGATTGATAGTTTTATTTATTCAACAGTTTAACCTTCTGCGCGCATTTTTTTTACTGCTTCGGTTATTTTTGGCACCACTTCCAGCGCGTCGCCAACAATACCATAATCGGCAGCCTTAAAAAATGGTGCTTCAGGGTCTTTATTAATTACAACTATAACTTTACTTTGGTTTACCCCTGCTAAATGTTGTATAGCTCCGGAAATACCAACAGCAATATATAAGGTAGGTTTAATTGTAATACCTGTTTGCCCAACATGTTCATGATGTGGCCTCCACCCAATATCTGCAACAGGACGTGAGCAAGCAGTTGCTGCGCCTAGTGCATTTGCTAAATCTTCAATAACATTCCAGTTTTCGGGACCTTTTAAGCCACGACCACCCGAAACTACTATTTCTGCTTCAGGTAGCGGCACATGTCCACCCGCTTCATCTTCTATACTTAATACTGTGTAATCAAAATCACTTTCTGCAATAGCAATTTCGAAATTTTCTACTGTTGCAGCACCTTCTCCGGCAACCGGTTTATATGAATTCGGGTTAAGCGTAACAACCTTTAAGCCGTCGCTAAAAGTTAAATCAGCAAATGCTTTTCCTGAAAATACTGCTTTGCGAATAGTTCCATTTACAGGCAAGCCGTTAACCCCCGGATATAAGGATGCATTCCAACGAATGGCAACTCGAGGTGCAACACTTTTACCTGTTGAATTATGAGATATTACAATACAATCGGCATTAATGCTTTGAGCAGCTGCCGTTATTACCTTAGTATATGCTTTTGAAAACACATTGTTGAGCGATTCATTTGCTACATGTAATACCTTAGCTATGCCATATGCTCCGAGTTTCTGGAGTTCACCCTCATCGGCACGACCTATTGCAATTGCGGTGGTATTTCCTAATTGAGCAGCAAAAGCCGCAGCCTCATGGGCTGTTTTTCTTAATTTTCCGTTCGATAATTCTGCAAAAACCAGATTTGTCATTTCTGTAATATTTAGTTACTTATTAAAATTATGTTTAATCATTAAATCACTTTTGCTTCATTGTGCAAAAGACTCACCAATTGCGCTGCATCATCAGCGCTTATCATTTTGCAACCTGTTTTTTCGGCAGGCAAGGCAAATACACTGACACCGGCTTTAACCTCAGTAACAGATGCAGTAAGCACAGCTACGGGCTTGGTTTTAGATGCTAAAATCCCACGCATATTAGGTATTCGGGCTTCAGCCATTCCCTTTTGTGCACTTAGAACACATGGCATCTTTACGCTAACTGTTTCTTTTACACCTTCCATTTCGCGTTCAATTTTAAGTGAACTGCCATCAACATCAAGTTTGCTTGCAAGCGAAACATAAGGCATATCAAGCAATTCCGCTATCATACCTCCTACAATTCCGCCGTTATAATCTATTGTTTCTTTGCCGGTTAAAACAATATCAAATTGTTCCGATTTCGCATATCCTGCAATATTTGCAGCAACCTGATAAGCATCAGCCGGGTCTAAATCAATTCGAACGGCATCGTCAGCGCCTAAAGCAAGTGCTTTGCGAATAATTTGCTCATTATCTGCTTTACCAACGTTAACAATAGTTACAGTTCCGCCTAATGTTTCTTTAAGCTCCAATGCACGCACTAATGCATACCATTCATCGTATGGATTAATGATAAATTGAACCCCGTTTTCACTAAACTTGGTATTGTTGTCAATAAATGCAATTTTTGATGTGGTATCGGGTGCCTTGCTTAAACAAACGAGTAATTTCATATCAGTAATTTTTCTAATTTTCGGACTGCAAAGATAAGTGTTTTGAAGTAAGTTTTAGATACTTTTAGGATAACTCAACCTAAAATAAGTTTATTATTTCAACTCCGTTTTCGGGGGTAAAAAATGATTTCGGAAATCGGTTTAGGGCAGGGTTGATTATATTTGCAGCATATAGCTAACCTAATGAGTAGAATTGAAAATTTATTGCAATTTTTAGCAGAGAGTCCGA
>JANMLV010000040.1:0-1544 GCA_031372705.1 Bacteroidota bacterium
CACGATCTGCAAAATGTTCCTTTTTAATTGCTTCATAACTAGGTAAATCGCGCCAAGCCCATTTGTCAATTACAGTTCCTTCCTTCAATAAAACTACATTCGGATTCGTTCTCGCAATCGTTAAACAAACTTTATAATCGCCGGTATAAAATGGAAATGCGGTTTGATTATTATGTCTGAATTTTTCAATCTCATCGCGACTCTCACCCACTAATGCATATGTAAACAATCCTTCCTTTTCTGCGGCAATTTGCATTGCATTCACTTTTTCCCAACCGGCTTTATCGGTATGATCAAAACTTGCAGACACCACCATTAAAGTATAATCAGTATTAGTTAACAGTTGCTCTGTAATAAAATTATTTTGCTCATCGGTAACCGCAAAATCAGAAATTTTCGCTCTAAACCCTTTTACTTTTACTTTAGAATACGAAGTATCTAAATTCCAATTTGCTTTATCGCCGGAGTATTTAGTTAATTCCGCCAATTTAGTTTTGTCTTGTAAATCGGTATTTAAAAATTTTAATTTCACCGTTTCACCCGATTGCACATTAGAATACACATAAGTCATTTCTGTAACATCGGGTTTCGCATCTGCAGGAATTTCCATGTTCTTTGCAATATTGTCGCCAATAGCATAAGGTCGCCAATCAAAAAATACATCGTGTTTTAACACATGCATATTCACCCACAAAGCAAATCCTGTAACTACGGTTGCTATGGCAATACTTGCAACCGAAGGTAATATCGGTTTAATGTTTTTCCGCAAGATGAAAATCACTCCGATTAAAACCACTAACACTAAATCTTTATAAAACGACTGCAAAGGTGTAAGCGGAATAAAATCGCCGAAACATCCACAATCCGTAACCGAACCCGTAACCGCAGAATAACCCGTTAGCCAAGTAAAAAATGCAATCAACAACAACAACAACCACGAAACAGCATTTTTCCAAATACCCAGAATTAATAAAATACCTAAAGCCACTTCCAGTGTAGTTAAAAAAGCAGCTTGCTGATTAACAGAATCAATTAACCAATCGGCTTTAAATAAAAACGAAGTCCAACTCCAACGTTCGGCAAATACATCGTAATATTCTTCCAATTTAATACCAAAACCAACAGGATCGTTTGCCTTTACTAATCCCGAAAAAATAAATAAAGCGCCGGTAAATAATCGGCAGAACCACAAAATACTATTTTTCATTTTCACTGAGTTTTATAAGCGCAAATATTGAGTAGTTAATCATATCCATATAATGCGAAGCAACACCTTCCGAAATTAATGTTTTACCATCGTTTTCTTCAATTTGTTTCACACGCAATAATTTCATTAGAATTAAATCCGTAAACGAACTCACCCGCATATCGCGCCAAGCTTCGCCATAATCGTGATTTTTATCCAACATCAACAGCTTCACTTTTTCCAATTTATCGTTATATAGCGACAACGCAATTTCTTCGGTAAGGTTCAGTGGGTCTTGTTCAGTAAGCTCAATTTGAATAAGTGCAATAGCAGCATAATTAATTATTCCGCGAAACTC
>JANMLV010000111.1:0-2106 GCA_031372705.1 Bacteroidota bacterium
TAAACCGAAACCTAAATCACTACAAAAGTTTTGAATAACTCATACTAAAATTACATCACGATGGCTAAGGGTTTTAAAATATACGTAATCGCCAAAAACGAAAAACCACTTCACAATTTAAAAATCCCGCATGCGCACATAATTGCGGACAGCACCGTAATAATTTCCAAGATGCAATACTCCTGTGGGGCGTGTTCCACTTACAACAATTTCCATGCGGCGAAAATAGAAAAAAGATACGTTATTATCGATAAAATATTGCGCTAAAATGCCAATTTCATTGAAATTCAGCGTTTTCTATCCTGTAAATCGTTAAACTATGTGAAGGGAAGCACGAGGTTTAAAATAATAGCTAACTTTACCACTATGAAAGTGGATAACATTTTGGTTGCTAAATTGGCAGACCTCGCCAAATTGGAATTTGATGCTGAAGAAGCAAAAGCTGTTGAACAAAACCTGACAAACATGCTGAATTTTGTGGGTAAACTCGATGAATTAGATGTTACCGGCATTGCACCATTGGTTTACGTAAACCCTGAAACGAATGTAATGCGCGCCGATGAAGTGAAAATGGAAATCAACAAACAAGAAGCATTAAAAAATGCGCCGCTGGCAGATAGCGATTATTTTAAGGTGCCAAAAGTGATTAGGAAGGAAAAGTAATAATTATAAGCGAAGGCTTATTGTAAACACAAAGTATTAATTAGCAAGTAACAGGAAAGGAATTTATAACAGATGCAAGAAATTATTTCGCTTCAGCAAATACGCAAAACATACGACCTCGGTAAAGTTAAAATTGAGGTTTTAAAGGGTGTTAATGCCACTATTCTCAAAAACGAATATGTTGCCATTATGGGACCTTCAGGCTCAGGAAAGAGTACCTTAATGAATATTCTTGGCTGTTTAGACAAGCCAACCAGTGGTAGTTATGTGCTCAATGGAACTGATGTCAGCAAAATGAATGACGATGAGTTGGCAGAAGTGCGGAACAAAGAAATAGGGTTTGTATTTCAAACATTTAATCTGCTTGCCAGGTTGTCGGGTGTTGAAAATGTGGCATTGCCATTAATTTATGCCGGAATGAAAAAAGCGGAACGCACGGCACAAGCAGAGGACATATTAAAAGCAGTTGGTTTAGGCCATCGCATGAAGCATAAGCCTAACGAGTTATCGGGTGGTGAGCGTCAGCGTGTTGCGGTTGCAAGGGCTTTGGTAAATAATCCTTCCATCATTTTAGCCGATGAGCCTACAGGTAATCTCGATAGTAAAACTTCAGTTGAAATTATGGGTTTATTTGAAGAAATTCATAAAAAAGGCAATACAATCATTTTAGTTACCCATGAAGAAGATATTGCTCTGCATGCCCACCGTATTGTGCGTTTAAAAGATGGTTTGGTTGAAAGTGATATGCCGAATGCTCATATTACAACTTATAAATCGAGAGTAGATACTTTGAATCAAGTTTAAATTTTATAATACGATTTTTACATCTTTATAGTATTTAACCATTTTGATGAATTTGAATCTTTTAGAATCAAAAGTAGGGATAATTGAATTTTCGATATCAATTGTAAGACTTGCTCTCCCTTTTTCGAAAAATTTTAATTGATTTTCATCAAAACAAATACAGTTTGAACCTGGATGCAATAGGTAACTAACTTGTTTGGTGTTTATGGGACTATATTGAGTTAGAATCACGTATCCGCTGACTCCGGCTGCTATAAGATTCACTTGAAAAGGCTTAAAATCAGTTGTGCTGATTGTTTCCGGCAATCCTTTGAGATTGGCAACCGGTTCTTTCTCACATGCAAATGAAAAAGTTGGAATACCATTGCCCCCTTCTATTTTCCAGAAAAAATCCTGATTAACAATTTCATCGGTTGTGGAACGGTAATAATTAATAACATTTGAATTTACATTTTTGTCTAATTCCACCGGATTGTTATTTAGAATCACAGATTTCACATAAACATAATTACCAGTTTCATTAAAAAAAGGATAATAATTAAAGGACACATTCACATTAGACAAATGCGAATAAGTACTGTCGTTTTGTGAAAAAATAAAATTCCTGTAAGTGAAAATTCCATTACAAATTGGGTTATC
>JANMLV010000128.1:0-8696 GCA_031372705.1 Bacteroidota bacterium
ATTTAAAAATTCTTGCAATATTTCCTTGTTTTTACCATTTGTTATACCTAATATTATCTTTTCTTAACTAAAAAAAGATCCAATGAAAAAAGTATTACTACTATCAATATTGCTGATTGGTGCTTCTGCAATATTTGCACAAACCATTATAGGTAACACGTCTTACGATGTTCAAACCAACAATGGCGCTAAACACCGTATTAAAGTATCTGATGATGGAAAAATTTCAGCCACCTGGACAGGTTCAACTGACTATGCTGTGGGAACAACAAATCAGGACCGAGGCATGTTTTTCAATCATTATAATGGTGGTGCATGGGGAGCTTTACCTGCTGCTCGCGTAGAATCAACCAAAACAGGATTTGGTGATTTGATAACGGTAGATGATCATGAAGTGTTATTAGCCCACGATGGTGCCGCTATTGCTATTCAATTGTATGCAAATACTACCATAGGTGGTACAACTTGGTCTGAATTAGCTGGTTCTGATGATGTTACCGGTTTTTGGCCAACAGCAATTTGTCCCGAGGGAACTAATGATATCTATTTATTAAACGCAAATGCAAATCCGCCTACAGAACTTCGATTTTCAAGGTCTGACGATGGTGGAGCAACTTGGTCTGTTTTAAATACTACCGTTCCATTTTTAACTGCCGCGGAAGGAATTCCCGGTTTGTCGGCCGGACTAATTGCAGCAGCAGAAACCTATCAACTTGCAGTTTATGGAACTGATGTTTACATTTTATACGGTGTTCCGAATTCTGACTTAGTTTTATTGCATTCTCCTTCAAATGGTGCAGTTGGAACATGGACAAATACCGTATTGCACAATTTCCCTATCGATAACTATACAGGGACTACTATTTCTGATGTTGATGGAGATTTAGAATATGATGTTATTGAAACTACAGATGCCAATCACAACATGTTTATTGATGCAGCCGGCATAGTGCATGTTTATACCGGATATGTTAAAATATACAATCCCGGTTTAGGTGCTTTTTGGTCTTACGAATATACTGATGCGATGGGCTTATGGCAATGGCATTCAGGCATGGCTGAAGCTGAAATGATTGACCTTACTTTAGATTGGGATAATACCGATGGATTAAATGACCCGATTGCAGGTATTGGTGCTTTTCGCTCACACTATCGCTATCCGGGTATTGTTTCTACACCGGGAGGTGCAGTAGATCCTGCAACCGGAAGAATTTATTTAGCCTACACAATGGCAATTGAATACACCGATTTATTTGGTGACCCATTAAACCTTTCTGCACAATCGTTCAGAGATATTTTTGGTATTTATAGCGACGATATGGGTACAACATGGTCAACACCGGTTAACCTTACCAACACTGCGGAAACAGGGAAAGAAAACTTCTATGTTTCTGTTTATCCTGAATTTACAGGCGGTAAAGTGCATATGGTTTGGCAAGAAGATGTTTATCCGGGAACTACCATTACCGACTTAGATCCTATCGGTGTTAATCATATTATGTATAACGGATATTCCGCTGCCGATTTTGGTGATTCACCACCGGTATGTAATTCAGTAACAGGTCCGGGAGGATTATTTGCTGATGGCATTACTTCTGATGCAGCTGTATTACATTGGGATAACGTTGATTTAGCCGACCAATATATTGTTGCATTTTGGAATGCTGCAGATATTGCAACTGTTGGAAAAAGACGCCCGAACGTGAATATGTATGCAATTCCTGCAGGTAAATTAGAACCTGAAACTACTTATGGTTTCCGCGTTAAAACAGTTTGCTACGATGAAGGAACAATTTCACCTTATTCTGCAACGGCATATTTTACTACATTGCCATTAAGAGAAGGCGAATCTCGTCAATCTGTTAGTCTTTTCCCTAACCCGAACAACGGTAATTTTAACTTGGAATTAAATGGTTTTGAAAATAATGAGGTTACTACTTTAATTATGAATGCAGTAGGCCAAATTATTTATCAGAATGTAAGTACGCCAAGCGGATATAATTTGACATTGCCTGTTTATTTAGATAATGCTCCTGCAGGTTTATACCACGTTATGGTATCAGCCAACGGAAACGTTACTACTAAGACAGTTGTTATAAATTAATTTTTGCAAATCTTGCTCAAAACCTCCAATTGATTTTTCGATTGGAGGTTTTGTTTTTGGTGAAATTTTTATTCTTAATATAAATACCTAAATTTACTTTCAGTTCTTACAATTTAACCGAAAATCACATCAAATGAAAAAACTACTACTCTTCAGTTCATTATTGTTTTTAATTGTTGCCATGCAGGCGCAAACAGCCGTTGGAACTACCACCTACGATGTTCAAACTAATAACAGTGCAAAGCATCGCTTGCGTGTGTATGACGATGGCAAGGTATCAGGCTTGTGGACAGGCTCAACAGATGTGAGCGGAACATTTCCTGACCGTGGAGCATTTTATAATCATTACGATGGCGTTTCTTGGGGTGCTGCTCCTGCAGCCAGAGCCGAATCGGTGCGCACCGGCTTTTGTGAATTATTGTTTGTGGAAGACCATGAAGTTATAGTTTCACATGACGCCGCTGCTAATAAAATCCAGCTCTTTAAGAATGGTGGAGTAGGAGATAATACATGGACAGAAACGGCAGGCTCTGATGATATAAGAGGTATTTGGGCAGTTTCCTATTGTCCGGAAGGAACTGATGATATTTACGTTGTAAATGCAGATACACAATTTATTACTTCACTCAACTTTTCACGTTCCGATGACGGTGGTGAAACTTGGGCTATTTTAAATTATACCGTTCCATTTTTAACTGCGGCGGAAGGAATTCCTGCAATTACCAGCGGCGCTGAAAATTATCAAATTGCTGCTTATGAAAATCACGTGTATATTTTATTCGGGATAATTAATTCTGATTTAGTGTTAATTCATTCAGATGATTATGGTGCAGATGGTTCTTGGGAATCGATGCCAATTGTTGATTTTCCATTCGATAATTATACAGGAACTGTGCAAACAGATATTGATGGAGATGGAATTACCGATACCGTAAACACTACAGACGGTTCGCATAATATGATTTTAGAAGATGATGGAACAGTGCATGTTTTTTCACCATTGTATAGAATTTATAGCGAATTAGGCGCATTTTTTTGGACAGTTAATTGGGAAACAATGGGTTTATGGCATTGGAAATCCGGCATGGCAGCTGCAGAAATAATTGATGTGGAAATGGATTGGATTAATGCCGATTGCTTAGATGATCCTTATGCAGGAATTGGCGCAAGCACATTTAATTACAGAAGTGCCGCAAACGTTACAAACCCGGGTGCATCTTACGATCCGGCAACAGGCAGATTATTTGTTTTGTACGCAATGAAGATTGAATATACCGATACTTTTGATGACCCAACAAATTTTTCAGCACAATCATTTCATGATATTTTCGGCATGTATTCCGAAGATGGTGGAACCAGTTGGACACCACCGGTTAATTTAACTAACACCGCTGAAGCCGGAGAAGAAAATTTTTATTTATTTGTTAACGATAGAGTAGTAGGTGCAAAAGTACATGGCATTTGGCAACAAGATAATGAGCCCGGACATTTTAATGAAGGCGATCCTATTTCAACTAATAATATGTTATATAATGCTTGGGATGTTGAAAGTTTTAATCCGACATTGCCAACTGCAAACTTTACATCTGCAGTTGATATTGGTGAAGTAACATTTACTAATTTATCTACAAATGCTACAGGTTGTTATTTCTGGGATTTTGGTGATGGCGCAACAAGCAACGAAGAAAATCCTGTGCATACTTATACTATTGCAGATACTTACAGTGTTTGCTTAACAGCAGAAAATCCTTATGGCACAGATGTACAATGTAATAACGTAACGGTTATTTTACCACCCGATGCAGCATTTATTTATAGTGGTGATCCTTTTGTAACGTTCACCGATTTAACATTAAATGACCCTACATCATGGAGCTGGGCATTTGGCGATGGCGGAACAAGCACATTGCAAAATCCAACGCATACATTCACAACAGAGGCAACTTTCACCGTTTGCTTAACTGCAACAAATGCCTTGGGATTTGAAGTATATTGTCTACCTGTTACTATCGCAAACACAGCTGCTTTAGTGCCTGCTGCTAATTTCAGTGTCGACTTTACCGCACTTACCGGAGTATTCACCGATTTATCAACTAACGACCCAACATCATGGAGTTGGAATTTTGGTGATGCATCAACATCAACCGATCAAAATCCTTCACATACTTATGCTGTTGCCGGAAGCTACAACGTGTGCTTAACAGCAACAAATGATTTTGGCAGCAACGAATTTTGCAAAGTAATAAATACCAATAGTGCAGATAATATTGCATTTGTAAATTTAGAAATGTATCCTAACCCTGCATCATCAACAGTAACAATAATAACTGATGTTTTAAATGCAAAGCATGTAGTTGTTTATGATATAACAGGCAGAAAAACTACTCTTGATTTAATACAATCCGGTCAAACAATTTCCATCGATGTGAAACAATTACCAACCGGTAATTATCTCATTCAAATTGAAGATGATAATATAATTGGAACAGGTTTATTACAAAAACAATAATTTAATTTTCACCAAAACAACAAAAAAAGCTTTCGATTCATTGAAAGCTTTTTTTGTTACCACTCAGCTCTGCCGAATCTCCCGATTCGGCTGCGGCTCCTTGCGGACTCCGTCCGCTAACGAAATTTTATTAATTGCACTAATTCAAATTGTTGATGCACGAATTTAATCTGGTAAATTGCTTTAAGTCGCATTTTTGGCTCCGAATGGGAATTTGTGTTCTTTTGTCTTGATACAAAAGAACCAAAAAATCAAGGCTGCATTGCATTGCGCAAGTGCAGCTAACGACACACGCGTGGCGCGGACGAGGCGCCAGCAGTGTTTTTAGTGATAGTGGCATTTTGATAACGGAGCGAGTTTTATTTAATCGCGTTTATTAATTGTTAGCGCTGCGCCCGCTTGGCGAGTCGAAGCATTGGCACTTTTTTGCTATCGCAGCTATAGTGTCGTAAGCTGCACTAGCGCAATGCAATGAGGCCAAGGACAAGGTTTGACAATTCTGCAATGTAATTTCAATTTTGAAAAATGACAATGGATTTCAATTTATTGTTCTAATTATCATGAATTAAACGAATCTCAAATTTTGTTCAATTTTGTTCATTTTTGTTCAATTGGCTGTTTAAATAAATACAAACTTAAACCGAAGCATTGATACTACTTTGCTATCGTAGCTTAAGTGTCGTAAGCTGCACTAGCGCAATGCAATGAGGCTGAGTGAACGATAACGATATACTACAATTATAATTCACACCTACGAAGTCCAATTTAAATTTACCCGATACGCCGTGGTTGGTGTTTCTCACCGACCACTAATACGAAGCACATATTACCACTCTTGGAATAGATTAGTGAATTAATTGTTTGCACTGCATCAAATTATCTGCAAGCAAATACAATGGTGGTCGGTGAGAAACACCAACCACGGCTAGCGTATGTTAATTTAGTGAATTATTTATTTACTTCGAATTTGATAATTGCCACAATTCACAATGGTGAAATGTTGCAGTTCATAAGCATTCAATTTGCCCGTAACTAGATCAATTTGCGTGATCAAGTTAAATGTTATTAGTCTTTAACGCAACGCACTGACTGTCCAAATTTCTTGTATATGAATGAAGTATAAATTGGATGATCGTGATCATAGTTATCCAATGCCTGTTCCCAAGCTTCTGAGGAATTATACTCATCTGCAGTCCAAAAAGATGCTTCAAGTCCTTTACCTCGAAAATAACCACCTAGACTATTAAGATATCCCCCAGGTAATGCAGTAAATCCACTTTCATTAGTTCCATTTTTACTTCCAGTAAAGGATTCCCACCCTGATGTTGCTCTCAATTTTGCTGAGGCTATAGCCCCTCCACCTAAATATGCAATAAGCGTTTCCCATTCTTTTTTAGTTGAAACATGCCATCCTTCAGGCGCTAAACCTCTTGGATCATTCACAGCATATCAATTATATAATTTTCCATAAATTGGTCCATTTGCAGGATCGTCATTATAATAAATCCAGGTTGGCACTTCATTCTGTCCAAGGATTTCAAATTCAGCAGCAGTTTCTGCTTCTCTTATGGTATCACCGTTTCGAAATACACTCACATCAAGGTTCGTTGTAGTCCAAACCTGCTTGCCAATAGTAATAGATGATATTGCCGGTTCACCCCCACCGCAGGCGTTAAATACCATTGCAGTTGAAATTATTAGAATTCCTAAAATTAAATTTCTATTCATTTTCTTAAATTTTTATGGGTTTTAAAACTCCTTTACAGATTTTGGGTTTAAATGCTGTCGTTTAGAAAGTAAATATAATATTTTTTTCAATTAATGCCCGGCCCGGCTCTGCCGAATCTCCCGATTCGGCTGCGGCTCCTTACGGACTCCGTCCGCCTTCCAGCTTCCAACCGAAGCCTCAATCGCACCTAAATACTCTTAATCAAACTAGCCCTCCACTCCATACTACTCAACCACAACACTACCATTATCTCAACAATAAAATAACCCCAATCCCAAATAGTAATTACATTGTTAAAATAAATTACCAATCTAATTGTGACACAGCAATAAACCGTATTTACAAGTGCTAACACCTTTAAATAATAGCGCTTATTTTTAATTAAATAGTAACTTAAAAATGAATGCAAAGCCAAAACACAAGCAGCAATGGAAAGTGCTTGCAAAACATGTTTCGGCATGGTGAAAATGCTTTCGAATTTTACCAAAACTACACCTAATAAACATGCAGAAACCAACGCTCCGGCAGCATCAATCTGATAAATATATTTTGGTGGTAATTTAATTGTCGACATAATTAAATTCGATTTTAATATCGTACTTACAACAAATTATGCATACAAATACGGCTCATTATTATTCACCATTGATCTAATGTTTTCGAGCACGCGCTTCATGTATGTTCTCCAAAAGGTTTGTGTGAAAAGCCAATTTAATGGATATAATAATACGTTATTAGCATACAAGGTATAAGTGTATTCAATTAATATTTTATCAGGCTCAATTTCTGTAGTTTTCCATTCGCCCACAAATTTGTAAAAACCCAGCATCCACGATTTGAAATCACTTACTTCTATTTTCCAATATTTATTTTCTATGCGTTCAATTACTTTATCTGTTGAAGCTTCACCACCTGCAAATGTTGGCGATTTTGCCACATGCACTTTTTTAATAAATCCGGGCTTTCCCCAATTTTCATCTTCGGTACAATGGGTTACTTTCGGCATAACACCATATCCTGTGTGTATTTTCGAAACATCGCACAGCATTGGGGTTTTAAAAGCTTGTTCTAAGGAACAATTGTAAATTGTTTTAACTGTAACTGTTGTGGTCATAATAAGAAGTATTAATCATGCATTTTCAACTATGCAACACAAGATTGCGTTGTTGTAAATTTTTGCGAATAACTATTAAAGTATAATTACTCAACTGTATGCAAAAGCAATAAATAAATCCTAGCGACAGCTGTCGAGTGGAAATTTGCGAATTAATTGTTTCCTCCGAATTTCAACCCGAATCAAATCACAAAATTTTGCTCACTTTTGCTCAATGGCTGTTCAAATTTTTGTTTCCGGCTGTTTCAATTTTTTGTGCTCCGAATATCAACCTAACCGAGATCCCAAATTTTGCTCAATTTTGCTCAATCTTGTTCAATTGGCTGTTCAATTTTTTTTCTCCGGCTGTTTAAATTTTTCCTCCGGCTGTTTCAATTTTTTGTGCTCCGAATATCAACCTAACCGAGATCCCAAATTTTGCTCAATTTTGCTCAATCTTGTTCAATTGGCTGTTCAAATTAATTCCCCCTTGTTCAATTGGCTGTTCACATTTTTGTTCTCCGGCTGTTTAAATTTTGTTCTCTCAAAACCTACCAACTCAACAACTCCGTCATCACCGCTTTAACCTTATCCACATTCGGCAACATTGCTTTTTCCAGCCCCGAATTCAACGGAACCGCAGGTAAATTTTTAGCACCCAACATTTGAACCGGTGCATCGAGGAAACGGAATAATTCAGAACCAATTCTTCCCGCCATCGCTTGCGCGTATGAATTTATTAATGGTTCTTCTGTGAGGACAAATACTTTATTATGTTTTTTTACCGAGTTGGTAATTGCTTCCCAATCGTAAGGATAGAGTGAACGTAAATCTAAAATTTCTATCTGCCCCGGAAAAGCTTTCGATGCATTTAATGCCCAATGCACACCCATTCCGTAGGTAATAACCACCATGCTTTCGCCATTATTTATTTTAGCTGCATCGGCGTGTTGAAATATTCTTGCTTTACCTAAAGGAATAATATAATCGTCGGCCGGTTGAATTGTTTTTGCTGCACCCGTTCCCGGAACTTTGCTCCAATACAAACCTTTATGTTCAAACATCACCACCGGATTCGGGTCGTAAAATGCACCTTTTAATAATCCCTTCATATCGGCAGCGTTGCTCGGATACACAACTTTAATTCCTTTAATAGCAGTAATAGAAGATTCAATAGAACCCGAATGGTAAGGACCACCACTGCCATAAGCACCAATTGGAATACGAATTACTGTTTGTACATTCCATTTTCCATTTGTGA
>JANMLV010000133.1:0-6950 GCA_031372705.1 Bacteroidota bacterium
AAGTACATCCCATGTTTCAAACGGGCCTAATTCCCAGCCGAAGCCCGCTTTAACGGCGTCATCAATTTTAGATAATTCATCTGCTATTTCGGGAATGCGATGAGAGATGTATTTATTTACCAATGCAGTTACATTGCGATAAAAATCGCCTGCTTTATCGGTGCCAAAATGTAAAGCTTTTATGCGTGCTTTTAAATCATCAATCGGCTTAGCAGTTTCGAGTGTTGCGAATTTAGCTTTTGTCGAAGGTGCATATTCAAATGTTTTGAGATTTAAAACATGAATTTCGCTTTTACCTTCTGCATTTTTCACTTTCTTAAAAAAGCCGTTACCGGTTTTATCGCCGAGCCATTTATTCTCAATTAACTTATCAATATAAGTCGGAACGGCAAACATCTCGCGGCTCTCGTCGTTTGGACAATCGGCATACGTGTTTTTAGCAACTTTTACCAATGTATCAATTCCCACAACATCGGCAGTGCGGAATGTAGCAGATTTTGGTCGGCCGCTAATTGGTCCTGTTAATGCATCCACTTCATCAATAGTTAGACCGAGTGAATCCATTACTTTAAGTACAGCCATAATACTAAATACACCAATTCTGTTTGCAATAAATGCCGGTGTGTCTTTACATAAAACGGTTGTTTTGCCTAAAAATCTATCGCCATAATCCATTAAAAAATTTACAACATTGCTATCCGTTTCAGGCGTTGGAATAATTTCCAATAATTTTAAGTAACGTGGGGGATTAAAAAAGTGGGTTCCACAAAAATGTTTTTTAAAATCTTCACTTCTTCCTTCTATCATTTGATGAATTGGAATTCCTGAAGTGTTAGAAGTTATAAGTGTACCCGCTGTGCGAATTGCATCCACTTTTTCAAATAGTTGTTGCTTTATTTGTAAATTTTCTACCACAACTTCAATAATCCAATCGGCATCATTAATTTTATTTAAATCGTCGTCGAAGTTGCCGGTTGTTATTTTCTTCAATACTTTTTGAGCATAAATTGGAGCCGGGTTTTGTTTGATAGCCATTTGCAAGCTATCGTTAACGAGTTTGTTGCGCATTGCGGGAATTTTTCTTTCTTCCTCTGTTAATTGCATGGCAACTATATCGAGCAACATCACTTCAACACCAATATTTGCGAAGTGACAAGCAATGCGGCTACCCATTACACCTGAACCTAAAACCGCAACCTTTTTTATTATTCTGTTCATTGAAAAATATTTTGATACAACGTTAATTATTCATTTCAACCGAAGTATTATACAAGTATTAATTATTTGCTACTTATTAATGCTTCTTTATTTGCTTTTTCGAATTTGCTTATAATCATTGCATGAGCGGTAAGCAAATAACTTTTATCATTATAAATACGCATCATCATGGCAGCGCCTTCAATTGCGCAAACGGATTCTTTTGCAAAAATTAATGCAGCGTCGCGACTATACCTTTCGCTATAAATATGTGCCAGTGCATTTATCCAATTATCGAAAAATTCGCGAATTGGTTTTCTGAATTCCGGAACAACATCATTAGTTTCCATTGCAATATTTGCCATAAGGCAGGCGCCTTCACCATTAATAAACACTTCAATACTTTTTTCACCGAGCAGTTGTAATCTATCCGCTGCCGATTTTTCATCATCGTAAGCGTAAATAAATACTTTATCGCGATAATGGTCGCGGAGCACTTCCAGCACTTCGCGCATTAAATCTTCTTTTGAGGAAAAATAGTGGTAAACGCTACCTTTCAGCAATCCGCAGGCATCGCCAATATTTGCCATTGTGGTTTTATGATAACCTTGAGTTCGAAACAAGTTGAGGGCTTGTTTGATGATATCGAATTTTTCAACTTTTTTAACAGGCATGGAACAAAGATATCTTGTTTTATGAATTTACCAAACGTTTGTTTGATATAAATGGCAAAAAAATGACCCGCCGAAGCGGATCATAGTAAAATATGGTCAATTTAAATTTTTATAAATAACACTTCCGACGCTATTGTTTCTTCAATAAGGTCTAATGTCACATCTGTAACCTCTTTAACATACCAAACATGGCTTAAGTCTTCAACTTCGGTATTACCTGCTATCGTGATGCTTACTTCTTTGTCGTAAACCGGGTCAGTATTAGTTGTGCTGATATCCCATGTTCCGGTAAACGATTCATCACCTTTGGTTGCTACAACGTTACCATTGCTTTTGAATTCGAAGGTATAGTTCTCAAACTGAGCAAAATCGCCATCTCCGTTGGCAAAGTCATTAACCTTGTAAGAACCGGGTATAATGCTTTCTGCCTCTGAAATAGATAAAATGTTCATATCCGTTTTCGAGCATGATGTTATAAGGAGTGTGGCAATCATGATGGCGGGAAGGATGCTTAATTTTCTCATAATAGGCTTGTTTTAATTGTTAAACAAATAAATGATTTTTTTTGATGGTGCGTTGCATGGTGCAAAAATCACGAAAGTCACAATTTTAATGTTTATTTACAGCACTAACGTTGATATTTTTGACTTATTGCCCATTTTATACAATTTATAAACTTTTTATTCTGTCACATTTTACACTCTAGTGTAATTTTTTGGACCGACCTATTTACCCTACATTTGGATCAAATCTGCTCAAAGTGGATTTCCTCAGATGGTGTATCATCTTTGAATTTCATTACACTATCAGTTAATTCGGCTATTAACCAACTTCCGTCTAAGTCGTCCATTTGCTTGTTTCCTGTAATGGCAATCTTCATTTCTTTATCGTAAGCCGGATCATCATCGCTATTATCGACATACCAGGTTCCTGTAAAAGTTGTTCCACCTGTTGTTGCCGACAAGGTGCCATCGGTATTAAACTCGAAGGTGTAGCCGTTAAAATCGTTGCTCACGCCATCGCCATTATCATAATAATAAGTCACTTTCCAACTTCCACCGGCGAGCGTTTCTGCTTCTGTCACTGTTATATCGGATAAGGCTTCTTTGGAACAAGAAGACATTGCAAAAATGGATAATGCAAGCGTGGACATTAAGATTAATTTTTTCACACGTTTTAATTTTAATTGTTATTGCTAATTGTTATTTGATGAGTAAAACGGGTTGAGTTGCGCAAAAGTTGCAGCAAAAACAGGACAGAAAATTGGGGTTTCCGAGTGTGATTGGTGAAGTGACTACTAAATTGAAGTGTGGAAACGTGCTACAGGATTAGGTTGTAGGAGGTAACGCATTTTTGGTTAAATCGGGGGAAATTGTATGTAAATACATGGAATTGGGGGGAAGTGAATTGTTAAGGGAGAATTAGATATGCCAACAATTCAAATTTTTATACTTTATAACCGGTTGGATGGTGCTGTTATCTTCGAATGGATGAATCAGTATCAGACGGAAAGTGCAGTATTTTTCGCCATTCAGCGCTCAAAAGAGAACTTTTCACCAGCAATTCGCGCAAATGAGACAAAGCAAATGCATGAGCTTTATTACAAATTGGTAAAAGAGCAGGAGGGAGCCACCGCTTTACTTCAGCGCAAACGCGAGCTGCGTGAGCAAGCTGTCAAACAATGGAATAGTGAGTATAATCAGCACTTTGAAGGTGTTGAGATTACACCTGTAACACATCAGAAATACGTCCAAACCTATCTGTTGTCAGAGAGTTACATTCAGTTTTTCATCCGCAAGAATCTGAGCAATGTCGAATAAAGACCAAATGTCGGCAGCTGTGTATCGAGAGTTGATTGGTTCAAAACCGCTTGTTAAATCAACGCAATCGTGGCGCGACTGGCAAAACTCGATGTCTAACAAGCAAATACCATGGAAGCGCCACCTGTTCGGGAGATTCGAATTATGTTGCAATTTGCTAAAATTGAATTTGTTGAGGAGTATTTGTTCCATGATACGCGTAAATGGAGATTTAATTTTGCCATCTTGGATAAAAAGATTGCCATCGAGTATGAAGGCATTTTTGGAAAAGGTAAATCCCGCCATACCACCCTGAAGGGTTATACCGCGGATACTGAGAAATACAATGCAGCAGCAGCTTATGGATGGAGGGTGTTTCGCTACATGGCGAAGAATTATAAACAAGTTATTGATGATTTGGGCACAATATTATCGGGTTCTTCCTAAGCATTTACAAATCACATGATGATAAATTTCAATAAAAATTTGGTAGTTTAAGGATATAGCGAGATTTTTGAACCGAGATTCAAACTGAGAAATGTTGTTTGATTAAACAATTGCTCTCTTAGGTGTTTTGCATTCTGCTTTGCACAAATTATTACCTCAGGGCCTCTACCTTGAGGTTTTTTTATTTTTATTTATTTAAAAAAAGACGTATAAAGGCCTTCGGACCATTTATACGTCATGACTCTCACGTCGTTGACAGTTTTTGTTTAGTCTAAGTGATGTCAGCACTCAGAGTAATTGATCTTAAGATCAATTACCGCAGCAATTATCTAAGTCGACTTCTTCTAACCAACATAACACCGAAGCATTTTTTGGATAGGTATAGCTACCATCCGGGTTTTTCCGGTACTTAGCAAATACGACACGATAACATTTGCCCCCTCGAGATTCGAATCTGGTCAAAACGTGTGTGATTAAACGTTAAAAAAATCATCAAAGCCTCTAACAATGATGGCCTGACTTTCAACAGGGCTTTTGTCTGCGAAGGATTCTCGACGCGCAGGCTCCGACGTTAACCTTACAGCCAAAGGTTAAATGATTTTAATATTATTCCTAAGGACCATGCATTCCGAAATGCACATTCCTAAGTCACTTTGTTAGTAAAATAATTTTGGAAAATTAGAAGGAGAAGTATCTTTGTGGCATCAATCGATTAATCAACAATACAATTTTTAAGGACCTGAGTATCCAGCTCAGGTCTTTGTATTTATGATTGATGAGTTCAAAAAAAATCTCATTTCACCAATTAAGAACGTTTTCGTTTTTAAGGAAATTCACTAATACATTTTCTTTCCTCAAAATCTTTTACGAAAGTATGACATAAAACTGTTTACAAACAAGTCACACTTCTCCACCCCCCTGTTCATAAACGACCTCTAGTGCCATTAACACTGCAATGCGTTTGTACGCATATATTTTTATATAATATGATTGATGAATCGTACTGTGTTCTTATGTTGAAAAATACTTATGGAATGGGGGAAACCATCCACATGAAAAGTTGCTTTTCTCAAAACATCACTTTAAATATTTAATAGTTGCGAAACAATAAAATATCAAATAATATTACTTTTTATAACTTCGTGTTATTATGGCAAATGAAAAAAAGCATACCAAAACGCTCCAATGGTAGCATAATCAGGAATTAATCTCTGCCGCTTACTTCACATACAGCAAGCTGCCATCCAGGAGGATATTGGCGTTATTCGCTAAGAAAGTTGCAAAAAGCAATCATAAGGATATGTGGGAGTTGTATTACCAGTGGCCAAGATTGCCTTTCGACGTATATGCTACCTTGCATGAAGAAGGTAATCTTAGATGTACTTATAATTTGGATGGCGTAAACTATTTGTAGCAACCAAGGACATTTTTTTTGCAGTATACTCTCGTAAAACAACCAGCGGCAGAAGTCCCGCAGATTTGTTATTTTTGAGTTAAGCGCCTGTTTACAGCTCTAATCGTTTAGGTCAAAATACGCACTAAAATTAAAATGAATAATTTCAACTTCAGCGTGATGGATAACAAATATCGAGAATTTATTTTTTTACTCATTTTTATGAGCACAACAGCATTAATTAATGCACAACATTTAATTAATACAACAAACCAAATAACAGAAGTAATTGGTGAAACAAGCGGCGGCTCTACATCGCTGGACCATATTACCATGTTTGCATTAAAATTCAATATTGAAGAAATAAATTGTGGGTATGGTTTTTCGGGCCAAACTGAATTGCTTTTTATTATTGCTCAACAAGCAGATTTGATTTATTTTGAAACCTACTATGATACAACTAAAACACAAATTAATACTCAGGGATACTATCGCCTAATATTTATTGACACGGAAATTGGTTATTGTTGGAAGCAAGATTTGATATGGAATACATTCAACCCGAATGGATATTTAATTAAAAAGCAATATTATAATGCCGGAATGTTAACTGAAACACCCAAAATGCCGCAACCAAATGCACATTAACATCCTTACTAATTGTACTTTTTATTTACCCTTTTAGCAATTAGAAGCATTTCCTTTATAAAGAATGCTACTACCAACATGTCATACTATAATTATTAAGATGCAAATTATGAACTTTATTAAGCATTTAAGTTATTTTAAATTATTATCTTTAATTGTATTTGGCAATCTAATATTAATTGCTTTAATTAATTTCGATTATATTAATTATTTCACTATTGTGCTAATACTAATTGTTTGCTTCCCTTATTTAGTAATTTGGGAAGTGCTTCAATATTTTCTGAAAAAGAAAGCAACACTTAATTATTATAGATACTTTACTATAGTTTCATTATTCTTGTTTACATTAATATTTATTTTTCAATAAAAATGCCAGTATCACATTGCGAGATGAAAAAAGCGCTGAAAACAACCTGGAAAAAGTAATATTACTGTTGATACAGGCGAAGTGTATTAAGATATAACAAAGACAAACCAAAATAACTTCTACTAGGTAAAGTTTATGGGTAAAAGATAACACCAACTAAAGAGCTATTGCATTTACTAAATGAAGATGGAGGGATTAACCATGGAAAATAATTGGAAAACAACTACAACAGAAATAATCGAGATATTTCATGGGTCAATACTTGCCCTAATTCCTTGGCTTGAGTGTAAATTCCGGTGAATGTAACCCCCCTATTCCGGTGAATGTGACCCCCTAAAACAAGATTGATTATTTACCTTTAAAAAGAACGTTCTGTTTGCTTTGATGATTCAAAAATAGTAATTCCTTATATGATTGTTGTTATT
>JANMLV010000134.1:0-23222 GCA_031372705.1 Bacteroidota bacterium
AATAACAACAATCATATAAGGAATTACTATTTTTGAATCATCAAAGCAAACAGAACGTTCTTTTTAAAGGTAAATAATCAATCTTGTTTTAGGGGGTCACATTCACCGGAATAGGGGGGTTACATTCACCGGAATTTACACAAGAACGTTTTAATGGCCGGCGATGTTCCGGAAAGCATGGGACGCGCCAATGAAAACGAAAATAGAACTAAAATTTCAATCAGTGCTGAAAGTAAAGAAGATGCAGACAAATTATTCAACGGACTATCTGTAGGCGGCCAAGTTGAAATGCCTATGGAGGACAACCCTTTGGGCTCTTACTACGGCATGTTTAGCGAAAAATCTGGAATTGAATGGATAGTTGATTATGACCCGAAATATAAAGGGTAGGTGAAGGGGAAACGAACGGATTCTAAATGTTACTGTTTTGAACAAACTAAGGTATTACAGTGTTGGCGAATAAAGGTCACTTTATTTTTCAGTATATGTATGTAATAGGTCTATAGCTAATAAAGCATCACTATTAGGTTTTAGACTAATATTATACCTTTATCAGTTTTATTGCTAATATTACATAAATTTCGAGTGTCATGATACAGGCAATTATTTCAGGAGATGTAATTCATTCTACCAGAATGAATATGGAACATAGAAACTGGTTGTTCAAACAAATTACCTCAGCTTTGAAGCAATGGGATAAAGACTTCGGTATGAAAAGTGAAACTTTTCGTGGAGATAGTTTTCAATGTTTAGTAAAGAAACCTTCAGATGCAATAAAACTATCTTTACTTCAAAAAACATTTATAAGGAGTTTAAATCCAAACAACTTATACGATGCAAATGGACGAGATGACAAAGCAATTAGAAGTGGAATTATTTCCTCCAAATGGATATTTGATGCGCGAATTGCAATAGGAATAGGCGAAATAGACTTATTATCAGAAAGGTTAGCGTCATCAGGAGGTGAAGCGTTTCAATTATCAGGCCAATTGTTAGATAAGATGAAAAACAGAAAACAATCTTTAGCAATTGCAACTCAAGATAAATTCAGGGAGGAACTTGAAACTGAATTTATTTTATTAGATGCGCTCATTTCTAAAACAACTGCCCTTCAATGCGAAGTAATAAACTTAAAATTACTAGGGTATACTGAGCACGAAATCGCAATGCGATTAGAAGTTGGACAATCAGCAATAAATCAACGGAGCAACAATGGAAATTGGAATGCAATTGAGTCAATGTTAAAAAGATTTGAAAAAATATACGCAAATGAACAGTGAACTTATTCTATTTTCGACGGAACAAGGGAATTTACTAATTCGCTTGCTGCTTGCACATATTATTAGTGATTTTGTTTTGCAATCTCAAAAAATGGTTCAAAACAAAAAATGGTTTTCAAAATATATGTTATTGCATATTGGTGTTGTTTTTGCCAGCACATTGCTACTAAGCGGTTTGTGGTATGTAAGTGCCGGCATAGCTTTACTCCATTGGTTAATTGATTCCATAAAAGTTCAACTTCAATCAAGAACTGCTATAAAGCCAAACATACTTTTTGTAATAGAGCAACTTTTTCATTTATTAATAATTACAACGGTATGGTTTTGGTATTTTAACTTATTTGACCAAATATGCATGACTGTTTCATTGCCATTTGTTAATTACAAGTTAAGTTTGCTACTATTGGCATACGCATGGATTTATTACCCGGTAGGAAGTCTGATAAAATTTGCAATGCAAAGTATTACGCACTCGAAATCAATTACTCAACATTCACTTCCTACAACATCTGCCGAAGAGGAAAAGGTGGAGCACGGTGGAAAACTGATTGGACAGTTTGAACGCATAATAATTCTTACCCTTGTTTTGTTAAATCAATATGAAGCTATCGGATTTCTAATAACTGGAAAAAGTATCATTCGATTTGCTGACCACAACAGCAATTTGCGCAGCGAATATGTATTAGTTGGAACTATGATGAGTTATGCAATTGCTCTAGTCACAGGTGTTATTGTGAACTATCTGCTATCACTATAATTGGAGACCAAACTTTGCACAATTTGGATTTGAATTTGCGATGAAGTTTAATGAAGCTCATACATAAGATATTTCAACCCCAACTCTTCCTTTTCGTTAGGTGACCTAGTCTGATAAATAAGGGCTGTTTTGTTCGCAAAAGTCAAAGCAAAAATTACAAATAGTGAATATCAATCGTTAAACGACTGTTCTCGAAATACAGCCAGTAACGACTTGACAGAACTGGTAGATAGAGGCTTGCTAAAACCAAGCGGACAAAAAGGCGCAGGAGCATTTTACACATTGAAATGAGGAGCAAAACAGACATAAATCAATTGCACAATAATTGCACAAATTGCACAATAACATCCGTGATTATGAACAGATAAACAAGGACCGAAAAAGCAGCGGCTTGTAAATTTACTTCCAAAAAATTAAAAAAACTAAACACCTTTGCACCAATGTCACTCCACACCCTACAAACCCTCGAAATCATAGAAGTCATGGAAAATTTTCTTTCCAGAAAACGACCACCTGAACACATCAGAAACAAAATAGACATTGGTTATAAAATAGAAGACCAAAGCATCATCATTTTTGAAATCAGACCGCAATGGGATAAACCCGAAGTAATTCGTGAACACGCGTTTGCCAAGACAACATTTGTAAAAGCAAAAAACACCTGGAAAGTATTTTGGAAGCGAGCAGACTTACAATGGCATAGTTATACACCACAGCCAACAGTAAACAGTTTACAAACATTTGCTAAACTTGTTGAGGAAGATAAGCATCATTGTTTTTTTGGATGAAAATGAATGAAATGCACATTTGTAAGTAAAAGTGTAATTTTAATTCGCATAGCAATGCACAGCAACAGAATAACTATTAAAACTCATTTAATTAATCATATAAAAAGCATCAAATGCCTCACAAACCCTATCCCTGCCTCTGGTTCAACAACCAAGCAAAACCCGCAGCCGAATTTTACTGTTCCATTTTTAAAAACTCAAAAATAGTTTCTGAAAATGCGATGGTGGTAATTTTTGAACTCAACGGAACAAAATTTATGGCACTCAATGGCGGTCCGCATTATAAATTTTCGCCGGCAAACTCCTATGTAATTACTTGCGATACCCAAGAAGAAATTGACCACTATTGGGAAAAATTGGGCAACGGTGGAAAATACAGTCAATGCGGCTGGCTCGACGATAAATTTGGTGTGTCGTGGCAAATTGTGCCGGCAATTTTAGGTGAATTAATGAGCAATCCCGAAAAATCGCAAAAAGTAACCGCAGCATTTTTACAAATGACTAAATTTGATATTCAAAAATTGATTGACACAAACAATACATAATTAGGGTCATTATTAATTTTATTATGACAAAAATTAGCTTATACAATTTTGCTTTGACAGGGTTCAAAAGGACGAGGAAGTAAGTATGAACTAAAAGGATAATTGGCCGTATTGGCCGCTAATTGGCCTTTAATTGGCCGGTTTTCAAAGAAAAAAGCAAGGAATGAGAACTCAGCAAATCAGATACAATTATTTAAATCGGTCTTTAAAGGCAGCGAAGATGTATTTGCCATACGTTGGGAAAAGCTGATACATGCCAGCATATCACTTCGACACCAATAGATTTAGGGTTCACAAATTACACCCCGGTTAAATTAACCATTATAGTCAAACATTAGGCAACGGCGGAAAATACAGTCAATGCGGCTAGCTCGACGATAAATTTGGTGTGTCGTGGCAAATTGTGCCTGCAATTTTAGGGGAATTAATGAGCAATCCCGAAAAATCGCAAAAAGTAACCGCAGCATTTTTACAAATGAGTAAATTTGACATTCAGAAATTAATTGATGCATAGATTGGGATTGGGTGGATTTATGGATTAAGGGATTGGAAAAATGGAAAAAGAACAGATAGACTGCGAGTTGGCATTTTTACAACTCTCTATACTCATCCAACAATCCAATAAATCCCAATCCTGACAATGGGGGAAAATTGCAATTGTAATATTTACAATAACCGCTTAAACAAAAAGCCCAATACAATTCCACCCAACACACCAAACTCATCCATTAATCCTTCAATCTAATTAATCCAAATTCTGACATTGAAGGTAATTAGCAGTATTTTACAAATTACTAAATTTGTAATTCAAAATTAAATTAAAGCACTTATTAATCCGAACATTAACCGTCAGGATTGGGATTAATTGGATGAATGGATTAAAGGATTGTAAGATGGAAAAAATAGAAAAAGAAAAAATAGACGCCAACCTTACATACAAAATTATAGGCTGCGCTATGAAAGTGCATTCAACTTTGGGCAATGGTTTCCAAGAAGTAATTTATCAAAGAGCATTTGCAATTGAACTCAACAAGGCAGGATTGGGATTGATTGGATTAATGGATTAAAGGATTGGAAAAATGGAAAAATGGAAAAAATAGAAAAAGAACAAATAGACGACAACCTTACTTACAAGGTCATAGGCTGCGCAATGAAAGTGCATTCAACTTTGGGCAATGGTTTTCAAGAGGTAATATATCAAAGAGCATTTGCAATTGAGCTCAATAAGGCAGGATTGTCTTTTGCTAGAGAACTTGAAATGGAAATTTTTTATGAAGGTGAAGAAATCGGCACAAGAAGAGTAGATTTTTTAGTAGAAAACGAAGTCATGGTCGAATTAAAAGCCGTAATAGCACTACAAGATGTGCACTTGGCACAAGGCTTAAACTATTTAGTAGCCTATAAATTAGACAAAGGATTATTAATAAATTTTGGAGCAAGAAGTTTAGAAGTAAAAAGACTTCGCCATCCTCTAAACAAAAAGCCGAACACAATTCCATCCAGCAGACCAAACTCATCCATTAATCCATAAATCAAACTCAGAATTGGGATTTATGGATTAATGGATTAAAGGATTGAAAAAGTGGAAGAAGAACAGATAGCCTTCGAGTTGGCATGCGTCCAACCTAACAAACCCATCCAATAATCCCTAAATCCAACAAATCCAAATTCTCACAATAGTTGAATAATAACCCTAACATCCCAAATTAACCAACTCATCCAACACACCCAACCCATCCATAAATCCATTCATCCAACAAATCCAAATTCTCACAATAGTTGAATAAAAACCCCAACATCCTAAATTAACCAACCCATCCAACACACCAAACCCATCCAACAAATCCCAATTCTCACAATAGTTGAATAATAACCCTAACATCCCAAATTAACCAACTCATCCAACCCACCAAACCCATCCATCAATCCCTAAATCCAACAAATCCAAATTCTCACAATGGTTGAATAATAACCCCAACATCCCAATTTAACCAACTCATCCAACACACCCATCCCATCCATAAATCCATTCATCCAACAAATCCAAATTCTAACAATAGTTGAATAATAACCACTACACTCCAAATTATTTACCTTTAACCAACAATCAATCAACCCAAACAATAACTTCATGCCACTCATCAACCCCCACATCAACTTCAACGGCAACGCCGAAGAAGCATTTACATTTTACAAATCGGTATTTGGCGGCGAGTTCGCCATGGTAATGCGTTTTAAAGATTTGGCAAGTGCCGAATTTCCTGTTGCGGAGCATGAAGCCGATAAAATAATGCATATTGCGTTACCTATCGGCAAAAACGTTTTAATGGGCAACGACGTTCCGGAAAGCATGGGACCCACCAATGAAAACGAAAATAGAAGTAAAATTTCAATCAGTGCTGAAAGTAAAGAAGAAGCAGACAAATTATTCAACGGACTTTCGGCAGGCGGCCAAATTGAGATGCCAATGGAGGATAGCCCATGGGGTTCATACTTCGGTATGTTTAGAGACAAATATGGCATTGAATGGATGGTAGATTATGACCCGAAGTATAAGGGACAGACGTAAGTGAAGCCTAAACGAACGAATGCTAATGGTTACTGCTGTACAAGCGCTTAATTCCACCGATTTAATTTGTAAACCGCTTTTTATAGGCAATTTTACTAAGAACGTTGTAACTGTTTTTCAATTTATGTGGTAGTTTTGATGGAGCAGTTAAGTAGTGTTTGTTTTTTTACACCCGATAGTTGTTGTATAGGACATTATGCATCATTCCTGAATGATCGTGTGGCCTTCAACTATGATGACTTAAAATTGCTTACTAGACGACAAGCAGATAATTTGAGGAGTTATAAAATTTAATACGAATGGAAAGTCAAAATATAATTTTATTTGAAAACAGGCAAGTAAGGAGGTATTATGATGCGGAGAATGAGATTTGGTATTTTTCTATTGTAGATATTGTAGAAGCGCTTACGGAATCGGTGAATCCAACTGATTATTTAAAAAAACTAAGAAAACGAGACTCGGAACTTGGTATCTACCTAGGGACAAATTGTCCCCAGGTAGCAATGTTTTCAAATGGCAAGAAGCGTAAAACATTGGCTGGTAATGCACAGGATATTTTTCGTCTTATCCAATCCATACCATCGCCCAAAGCCGAACCATTTAAACAATGGCTGGCAAAAGTAGGCTATGAAAGAATGAAAGAAATAGCTGACCCAAGCCAAAGTATAGATAGGGCAAGAGAAAATTGGCAAAAAATAGGACGCTCTGAAAAATGGATTCAGCAGCGCATGACCGGGCAAGAAACTCGAAATAAGCTAACCGATTATTGGAAAAAAAGTGGAGTGGAAAAAGCAGATGAGTTTGCATTACTTACCAATATTATTCATCAGGAATGGACCGGATTAACTGTAAAGAAACACAAAGATTTAAAAGGCCTGAAATCACAAAACCTGCGTGATCACATGAGCGAAGCGGAATTAATTTTTACAGCACTAGCTGAATTATCTACACGCCAAATTGCAGAAACTGATGAAGCAAAAGGCTTGCAAGAAAATGCGAAAGCAGGTAAAAAAGGTGGTAAAATTGCAAAAGATGCAAAACAACAACTGGAGTTACAAACTGGTAAAAAAGTAGTAACGGGTGATAATTTTTTTAATCCGGCCAAAAAAAAGAAGAAATTGAAATAAACCACATTAAGCATTTTGCAGAAATGTTCGCCCATTGGAAATTTGTAAATATACCAGCTGATAAACCTTAACGATTTGAGAGGATTTTCTCTTCAGGTTAAAGCCAATTAAACCAATCACGTGAAGTGGACTCCCAAAATTGTTTTTTCCTTCGGGATAACTAAAGGGTAAAAAGCACATTCTCTACCCTGAATAAGAAAATCAGCGAATGATTGATAAACCGTAGGGACTTAAGATGATTTTCTATTCAGGGTAAAGCCAGGGTTAAGCCAATTAAATCACTAACGTGGAGTGGGATCTCAAAATTGTTTTTTGCTGCGGGACAACTAAAGTGTAAAGAGCACATTCACTACCCTGAATAAGAAAATCAGCACATGATGGATAAAAAGTAGCAATTTGAAAAGATTTTTCTATTCAGGGTTAAGCCAATTAAACCAATAGTGCGTCGTTCCTCCTTCTATTGATTAAATTGGCTTAACTTTACAGCAACATTTGTGCTATGAAGGTAAAAACATTAGGTGAATTCATTATTGAACGACAAAGCGATTTCCCATTCGCTACAGGAGAACTTACTCGTTTGTTATCAGATATTAGTATTGCAGGAAAAATTGTGAACCGGGAGGTTAATAAGGCCGGTTTGGTTGATATACTTGGTGCTGAAGGCTCAGAAAATATGAGTGGTGAGGCACAGCAGAAGCTGGATATGTATGCCAATACACAGTTTATGTCGGCATTAATGGCAGGTGGTGAGGTTTGCGGATTTGCGAGTGAGGAGGAAGATAATTTCATCAGTTTTGATGGGGCAATCTCTAAATCAGGTAAATATGTAGTGTTAATTGACCCGTTGGATGGTTCAGGCAACATTGATGTTAACGTTTCTATCGGAACCATTTTTTCGATTTACCGTCGCTTGAGTTTGTGTGGTGGCGCTACTTTTGAAGATTTATTAAAAAAAGGAACAGAGCAAGCGGCAGCAGGATATATTATTTACGGTTCATCAACCATGATGGTGTATACCACCGGAAACGGGGTGAATGGATTCACATTAGACCCATCAATCGGGGAGTTTTGCCTTTCGCATCCAAGCATTACGATTCCGAATAAAGGCATTATCTATTCTATAAACGAAGGTAACTATGTGCATTTCCCGGAAGGAGTGAAGCGCTACATTAAGTATACCCAGGAAGAAGATTTGAAAACGCAACGACCTTATACCAGTCGTTACATTGGCTCATTAGTTGCCGATTTCCATCGAAATATGTTAAAAGGCGGCGTTTATTTATATCCGGAAACGGCAAAATCGCCAAAAGGTAAGTTGCGATTGCTGTATGAGTGCAATCCATTGGCATTTATTGCCGAACAAGCCGGTGGTTCTGCTTCAAACGGGAGGAAACGCATTTTGGATATCGACCCTAGAGAACTGCATCAAAAAACACCGCTTTACATCGGGTCGTCGGCAATGGTCGACAAAATTAAAGAATTTCTAGAGCGTAGTTCAGGTGTAAATGCTTAATAATTAATATTTTATCTAGTGTTTTCTACTGTATTGATGTAGATAGCATTTATTATTCGGCAAGCATTTCATAATATTCGTCGATTGCCAGTTTATGGCCTTCTGCGGCTGCAACAGCCAGTTGATCGCATCGCTCATTTTCTACATGTCCCGCATGACCTTTTACCCAAACCAGCTTTACCTTATGCTTGGCAAAACTTCTCATGAGTCGTGTCCATAAGTCTTGATTCTTCTTTTTGGCGAATCCTGTTTTCATCCAACCGTAAATCCAGCCTTTGTCGATGGAGTCGATTACATATTTGGAATCCGAATAGATAGTAATATCCAATCCTTCTTTGGTAAGCGCTTCAAGGCCGGCAATAATGGCCATGAGTTCCATTCTGTTATTGGTTGTTTTCCGAAACCCACCCGATAACTCCTTTTCGTGTTTCCCGAATCTCAAAATGGTGCCAAAGCCCCCGGGTCCCGGATTGCCCTTTGCCGCCCCATCGGTATATATTTTAACCATGCTATTTTGCTAATTTAATAATCTTTTACGCAATTGAACTTACTATTATTTGTTAAACCAGATAAAATGTTTAATTTTTACATCCTGAACCAACACACATGAAAAAACCACTTTCTTTAATACTCATTGTTTTCACACTTTTGGTTTCCTGCAATGAACCTGAACGCGGAACACCGGATGTTGAAACACTGTCAAAAAAATTGTTCGATTTACTTCGAGACAATAATATGGAAAAATCGGCATTACTGCTTCCTGATAGAGGTACATTTCGTAAAACGGAAGCCGAAAAAGGAAATAACCATGAAGACATAAATGCTGTTTATGAAAAATTTGAAACTACGGCAGAAACTAACTTTAATACCGTTTTTTCTATGATAACAACATGGCCCAATTGCAAATATAACCGAGCAACTACAACTGAAAGCAAACAGGGAAAGCTAACAACAGAAAGGGTTGTAGTTAAATTTACCGAAGGCAACAATGCGCACAAATTTGAATATACCGCGGTGAGATTTAATAATAGGTGGTATTATTATGGCGATGTAATTTGGATTGCAAAAACAAATTAACACTAGCGCAATACAGTCCCGAAATGCAATAACTAAATATTGCATTTGCTATCTCTCTCAAAAATTGGGAACTTGCTTACAATAACTTTGTAGGGTAAATCGTTCATTATCAACAAACCTGTGTTTATTCATTTTGATATGATTTGACTGTTACTACTCGTTAATAAGCGTAATTTTCGGCTTGATTTTTTCATATTACTATTTTGCCTATAGTGTAGGTTTTACTTTACTGAAATTCACTTATGTTAAAAAATAAAATTATTGGAATTGGTATGCTTGTGATGATTTGCACTTCAGGGCAAGTTTTTGCACAGCAATCGATGATTTATACCGATGTGTATAAAGATTACAAGAAAGGGATGGAGTTGTTTGAAAACAAAATGTATTCAACTGCTCAGCAATTGTTCGATAAAGTTAGCGTGCTGGTTCCGGAAGGAACAGATGGCGAAATTGATGCTTATGTTTCAAATAGTCAGTATTACGGTGCTATTTGTGCAATCGAATTGCTGAATCAAGATGCCGAGAAGTTGATGCTGGATTTCGTGCATAATAATCCCGGACATGTGCTGTTGGGTTCTGCTTATAATCAGCTGGGAAGAATTTATTACAACAAAAAAGAATATACCAATGCTGTTACTTGGTACGAGAAAGTAGATGTAAAGGATTTATCGCTTGAGGAACGCGATTTATATAAATTCCAATACGGTTATAGTCTCTTCAACAAAAAGCGATTCACCGAAGCAAAGGTGATGTTTGCGCAATTAAAAGACAGACCGAACAGTCCTTACTATTTTGGCGCAAATTATTACTACGGTTTTATTCAGCAGGAGGAAGGCAACTACGAAAATGCATTGGCATGTTTCGAAATAGTGAAAGATGTTGCACCTTATTCGTCGGTAGTGCCTTATTATATCACCAATATTTATTTCCAGCAAAAGAAATTCGAGAAGGTAGTAAATTATGCCGAACCGTTAATGGCTGATACTAAATTGATTTATTATGCAGAAATAAACAGTTTGTTGGGACAAGCGCATTTCTATAAAAATAATTATCGCAAAGCGTTGCCTTATTTAACTTATTATATTGAAAAGGCAAAGAACATTCGCGATGAGGATTATTATCAGCTTGCCTATACACATTACAAAACATCTGATTTTAATTCTGCAATTACTGTGTTAAAGGAAACTTCGGATGATAGTGATACTTTATATCAGCACATTCAGTTTTTATATGGTAATTGTTACCTCGAATTAAATAAAAAGGATGAAGCCCGCAATGCATTTATGGAAGCATCTCGCATTGGAACCGATGCGGCGATACATGAAAATGCTTTGTTTAATTATGGTAAACTATCTTATGAGTCAGGATACAATACGGCTGCCGTAACTGCATTCCAAGATTATTTAAAGAAATATCCAAAAGGTTCAAACAAAACGGAAGCACAAGAATTGTTAGCCAGTTCGCTGCTAAACACGAACGATTATCTTGCAGCAATGGATGTTATCGAAAACATTCCGCAAAAAACACCAAAGCTGAAAGAGGCGTATCAAAAAGTTTCGTATTACAGTGGCGTGCAATTGTTCAACCAGAAAAATTATAACGAGGCTGATAAAATGTTTACGCAATCGCTCGAAAATCCAATTGATGCTAACTTACAAGCAGCATGTTATTTTTGGATTGGGGAGATAAGATTTGCCGAACAAAAATATGCACTTGCCATTAACAACCATGTGAAATTTCAGGATTTATCGAAAGTTGCTAAAGACTTGCCGGAAGAAACTACCATTCCTTATTCTAACTACACGATAGGTTACGGTTACTTTAAGCAAAAATCATATTCTAATGCGTCAAATTATTTCTCAAAGGTTACGTCAACACTCAAAACCAGCAAAACGGACATCATTCAAAACAATGTATATATAGATGCGGTATTGCGTTTAGGCGACTGTTATTTTATGACGAAAGATTACAAAAAAGCAGAAACTAATTATTCGAAGATAATTGATAATAATAGCAAAGGTGTAGATTATGCACTTTACCAAAAAGGAATTTTACAGGGATTGCAAAATAACAGCAACGGTAAAATTACAACGCTACAACAACTTAAATCGAAGTATCCTAACTCACTATATGTTGATGATGCTATGTATGAAATAGCGAATACCTATTTTATTTTAAAGCAGAACACCAATGCGATAACAGCATTTAAAGAATTGGTAAATTCGAAACCAAACTCCAGCTATAGTGTAAAAGCTTATTTAAAATTAGGATTAATTTATTATAACGATAAAGATTATGCTAACTCTGAAAAGTATTACAAGTTAGCATATGAAATGTCGCCAAACTCGTCGGAAGGAACCGAAGCCAAAGAAGGTTTGCTCGATATTGTTAAGGCAACAGGAGATACCGGCGCGGCTGATGGAGTAGTGCCAACATCTGCAATTGATGCGGAGAAATATAATTACGCAAAGAACAAATATGATTTAGCGGAATACACGGGCGCATCTATTGCATTTTCTGATTATCTGCGTGAGTTTCCGAAAGGGCAATATAAAACGGAAGCAGAATTTTATCGCGGCGAATCGTATTATCGTGCAGAGCAGTATGCAAAAGCGTTACCCGATTTTGAATCGATAATAAAAAATAATAGAACCAAATTCTTGGAATCGGCTTTAGTGCGCGCAGGTTGGATAGAATATTATCAGAATGAAGATTATAAATCGGCTTATGCATATTATGAAAAATTATATGAAGTTGCCGATTATAAGGAAAATACATTTGTAGCCATGATAGGTTTATTGCGCACTGCTTACTTCTTAAATGATTTCGACGAAGTAATTGTAAATGCAAACAGAATTTTAGCAAGTGATTTAGTAACTAATGTTGAGAAAATTGAAGCACATTATTTTGCAGGTCAGGCGCATCTTGGTAGCAATAATATTGATAAAGCCTACGAATCGTTTGGTAAAGCTGCTGCACTCACTACAAATGAAATTGGCGTTGAATCGCGTTTCCACATGGCAGATATTTTATTCCAAAAAGGTAAATTGGATGAGTCGAAAGCGAAATGCCAGGAAATTATTAATAGCATGCCTGCTTATGAAGAATGGATTGTAAGAAGTTACATTTTAATGGCAGATATATCTGCTGCTAAAGGTGATTTTGCGCAAGCTAAAGCCACTCTTAATAGTATTATTGATAATTATAAAGGTGATCCGGCATTGGTTGAATTAGCCAGACAAAAATTGGATCAAATTGCAGAAATGGAAAAATCAGGTAAACGTAAATCCACACCTGAAGATACTAATGAAGAATTGGATTTAAATTTTGATAACAACTAAAAAAATGAGCATGTTAAAGCAGATTAAATATATAACGATAAGCATTATTACAACAACATTAATTGCTGTAATTAATCCAATACAGGCTCAAAATACGGTTGGCGATGAAGATGTTGACGTAGTGAGTGGATATAATCCGGTATTAGCCGATGCGGTGAAAGAAAATTTCGAAGCAACTTTACCTGAAAACAATGCTAAACCGGAAGCACAGACCTACAACATTCCAATTGAGTTTTTTCAAATACCTTATCAACCGGTAAAAGTAAAGCCTATAAGAATGCCTGATGCGAAACCGGAGGAGTTAGAAAATGTTTATGTTAAAGCGGGTTTTGGAACGCAGTTAACGCCACTTGCAGAAGTATACTTGAATTCAAAGCGCAACAAAAAATATACATACGGTTTATTTTCGAAATATATTTCATCGAATAGCAAAATAGAAAATCAGAATTATAACGATTTGCGTATTGGAGGCAATTCTAAATTTTATTTCGATGATAAATACAGCTTGCCAATTAACGCCTATTATTCGCGCAACACACTTTATTATTATGGCTACAATCCTGAGGACACCAGTTTTGAAGCGAATGAAATTCGTCAGGTATTTAATAATTATGGCGCTGATATAGGATTTCACAACATTGGTGATAATCCGTTAAACATGGATTTCGGCTTAAAGGCTGGTATTGACGGTATAATGGACATCAATAAGTATAAAGAATTCCATCCCTTTGTAAGTGCTTGGGGTGAAAAGAAATTGGAAAATAAAAGTATTGCCGGTGCAGCATTCTCATTTGATTATTATTCTTATTCAGGCGTTACTGAATTCGATAATTCATTAACGGGCATTAAGCCATATTATAAAATAATTAACGATGAATGGTCGGCAAATTTTGGAATTGAAACTAAAATTGACAAATCAAGTACCGCTTATTTTTTACCCGATGCTAAATTCAGTTACGATTTAGTTGGCGATAAATTTGTATTTATTGCAGGGTGGGAAGGTCATTTACAGGTTAACAGCTTTGCAAATCTTGTTAAGGACAATCCTTTTTTATCTGATACGTTAGTATTTAAAAATACACCTATTCAGGAGATTTCTGCCGGATTAAGAGGCTCAACCAATGGCAATTTTAGTTTTGCTGTAAAAGGATATCAGAAATTAGCTAAGGATATGCCTTTTTATGTAACTGATAGTGCAGATACGAAGCGTTTCGACATTATTTACAGCGATGCCAATATTTGGGGAGGTTACCTTGAATTGAGCTATTTTAATGCTGACCGTTTCCGTTTTACCGGTTCAGTGAACGCGTTTTCATTTGCAGAAATGGAGATCCTCGACGAACCATATCATCGCCCAACGCTTGAGTGGACATTAAGTGGTCACTACAATTTCAACCGTAAACTTAGCGTGACTGCCGATATTTTCGGCGTAAACAAGTCGTTTGCCTTATTACCTGACGATAGCGTTGAAGAAATTAAGGGAGCAGTTGATTTTAACTTGGCTGCAAACTACGTTTATTCCAAATATTTCAACATTTTCGTTAATGTTAACAATTTGGCATCGTTCAAATATCAGCGCTATTATAACTATCCTTCTTACGGAATTCAGGCTTTGGGAGGCATTTCGTTTACGTTTTAAACACTCGGTGGATTTCTTCACGTTTTATTAACACCCGGACTGTATGATATTTGCTTGTAAATACTGTCCGGGTGAACAAAGTAACACATCAAATCAGCAAACTGCTCTACAATCACAACTGTGTGATTGTGCCCGGTTTTGGCGGATTTGTGGCTAATTATCAGCCGGCAAAAGTTCACCCTACATCATTTATTTTTAACAGTCCCGCGAAAAGCTTGGCATTTAACGTTAAGCTAACCCATAACGATGGTTTGCTGGTTGATGCAGTGTCGAGAGAAGAAGGAATTAGCCATGCCGCAGCTGAGCAATTGATTGGGACTTTTGTTGCTCAAATTAATGCTGCTTTAGCGGAAAATAAACCCGTTAAACTCGCCGGAATTGGTCGACTGATTATGGATGTGGAGCATAATATCCAGTTTTTAGCTGATAATGCGCAAAATTTCCTCATGCAATCGTATGGCTTGTACTCGTTCACCGCGCAGCCAGTTGTTAGAGAAAATCAAGCTATTGAGGTTAAACTACCAAATCCTGCAATAAAGGTTGAAAAACCGGCTAAAAAGCGAAAAAGCAGCGATGCATTATTGCCAATTGCAGCGGTTTTGTTGCTCACCATGTTAACCATGCAAATATTTATTCAATCGAGTATGAACGGGTTTAATTATTCGGAAATATTTGGGATGAATAAAGTTTTTACCAAGAATAATTACCTGCTCGAAAAATATGAACCGGTAAAGTTCAATATCAATCCGTCAATCATCTATTTCAGAAGCACAGATACGGCATCAATTGTTGTAAATGCGATGTTAGCCGATTCACCGGGCAATAACACCGAAATTGTTGTTCAACAGCCGGCAGTTGATGTTGAAACCTATACATATTTTATTTCCGCAGGCTCATTCTATACTGAAGCCGAAGCGGAATCCATGCTCAGTCAACTTCAACAAGACGGCTACGATGGTTTTGTAAAATCTTGGGGTAAATATAAAATTGCCGCAGTGAATGTCCCCAACAATATTTCCACCACAAGTTTCAGAGAAATATTCGTCGACAAAACCGGCATTAAAGATGCTTGGGTTGCACGAAATTAATTTTCGATTTGATCTAATATTTTAAGATGTTCCGGTTCCGGTTTGCGATGTGAACCGGAGGCAATTAGAAGCCAACAACAAAATTCGTGTAGCCGTTAAAATTTCTAGCCAATTGTACTATAAATATTGCGATTCAACGCGCGTGATTTAGTATTGCAGGACATTAATCGCAAAGTACCATACTGTCGCCCCTACAGGGCTTGGATTCTGTGTTCAACATGTGATTTTACCATTATGCCGCCCCTACAGGGCTTGGATTTGTGCTGCTACTCGAAATGCGATAGGAAATGCGCTATTGCCCAGACTGCGATTGGAACGAGGTCCGTGTCGTGGTCTGCGACCTGACATAGGAAATGCGCTATTGCCCAGAATGTGAATGGAACACCGTCCGTGTCAGGGTCTGCGACCCTGACACAGTTAGATGGATGGCTGATAACCGGTCCGAAACAGTCCCGAAGGGACTGTTTCGGGGTTTTTCGTCAGTCGGGTCATAGACCCGACTGGGACGGTGTTCCGTTCAGATTTTAAATAATGTTGACAGAAATCGAAATTTCCTTAGAAAGTAGCACTATTCGGGACTCAGTCCTCTTTAGGAACTGGTGCCGCAGAACTAAGCCCTGTAGGGGCGACATATTGGTAGAAATTGCACAAGGAACACGAATCTCCAGCCCTGTAGGGGCGACAGAATGGTATTATGCCAACAGGAGCGAAGTATTTGACGGCTTCGATTTAGATTTCGGAATACTGTTGGGTGAAAACTAAGCTATCCGACCCTTCGGTACCACCTCATTACTCATGTCCGCTTTAGCGGACAACTCATCACTCATCAACCGGAAAATTTGATTAATGCACATCACTAAATAGCATAAAAAAAGCCCCGCACAAGGCGAGGCTTCAATATTTGCTGAAAGAAAATTAATTAGCAGATTTTTTATCTTTTTTATCTTTCATTTCTTCTTTCATTTTCTCTTTTTCTTCAGGTGTTGCATTTTTGTATTTCTCTTTTGCATCATCTTTTTTATCAGATTTTCCTGCTTCTTCAGCATTCTCATCTTTCTTAGAGTTGCGGTATTCTTTGAATTTCTGCATTTGCTCTTTTGAAAGCACGTTAGAATATTCTTTGAAACGTTGTTTAGTTATTTCATCTTTTTCAGCTTTAGCAGCATCAGCATTTGGATTATCCATGCCTTTGTATTTAGCTTTTAAATCCTCAAGCTTGTTTGCATACTTAAGGTTGATTTCCATAACTTTTTTCTCCTGAGCAGCATCAAGGTTGCAAATCTCATCCATTTTCATGGTCCATTCCTTAGCGGTTGAAGCAGCTTCGTTTGACATTTCAGATTGAACTTTGTCTTTCTTGTCAGACTTTTCTTTTTCAGCCTTTGGATCAGCTTTTTCAGTTGTTGTAGTTGTACCACCTTTTTGGGTTACCTGGGCATAACTGTTATTGAACAGAATGGCGGTTACCATAACCAGGAGTAAAGTTGCTTTTTTCATTTTGTTATTGATTTTTTATAATAGGTTAAATGTAAAAACCGTGCCATTTTTTAAAATGATGCCGATTTATGGTGCAAAGTTAAAAAATTCTTCAACATTTGTCTAGGATGCAGCACGCGATAATCTATCATTTATTGCCATCCCAATACCCTTGTTCGGTAGCAGTTCGGTTAAGATGATAGCTGCGCCGGAGTCCTCCAATTCATGCATAGCCGTAAATAGATTGCGTGCAGCTTCGTGTAAATCGCCGGAGGGCGACAAATCTATTGCCTTAATTATTTTAGGATGGTTATAAGTTTTATTGAAAGAAAGTATGCTAATCGATAATTCTTCACGCTGATTTAATAAAGCAGTAATATTGCCAATTACAAGCGGAATTTTTGGTGCGTAGTGACTTTTCAGCATACCGGGAGCCTCAGGATTATCGGTTGAGGATGCAATTGCCGGAACATATCCTACAATTTGTGCAATTGCTTCCTGACTAATTCCACCCGGCCGTAAGATTACAATTTTTTCATTTTCATCTAATTTAATAATAGTACTTTCAACACCTATTGCGCAGTCACCACCATCAAGAATATAGGCTAATTGATTGCCCAATTGTGCTTCAACATGTTTCGCGGTTGTGGGACTAATGGAACCGAATAAATTTGCACTTGGTGCGGCTAATGGAAAATCGAGTGCATTTAATAATTGCAATGTTACAGCATGGTTAGGCATTCTTACAGCAACCATTTCGCTGCCTGCAGTAACTATATCATGAATGATTGGTTTTTTATGCAATAAAATGGTAAGCGGTCCGGGCCAAAAAACAGTTGCCAAATTTTTTAATTGCGGATGCATTTCGGTTGCTACTTTATCTAACATTTCCCAATTGCTGATATGGACAATTAAGGGATTAAATTTAGGTCGTTGCTTAATTTCAAAAATACGAATAACGGCTTCAGGGTCAAAAGCATTGGCAGCTAAGCCATACACCGTTTCCGTAGGAATGGCAACTGCAGTTCCGGCTTGCAGCAACTGTGCAGCATGTTGTATGTCGTTACCAATTTTCAATCTTTCGAATTTTTATAGTAATAAATCATATTGCCACCGGTGTCAATTGGTTTGCCTTCGGGAAAAACTAATTTCAAATTATTTATAAGTGTTTGCTCTGTTTTATAATTTTCTGTCATCCGGCTAAACAATAAAATGCCATTTGGTTGAAGGGCATTTTTAAGGTTTACCATAAATGTTTTAGTGTGAAACTGAGGCGGCACTTTTTTATCGATAAATAAATCTACCGCAATTAAATCAAATTGTTTAGTATTTAATTCCATCCATGCTAATGCATCATTTTTATGCACTGTTAATTGGTTAAAAAGAGGAGCGGAGGGATAATATCTTTCAGCCAGTTGAATAATTTTTCCATCTATTTCAACACATTCTATTTCACCTTTAAAATTAAAATTGCGTTGTAACATTTGCGGAATACTGCCCAACCCTAAACCTAAAACCAATCCGGTTTTCATTTGAGGAATCTGCTGCGAAATAGTTTGTAATGCCGTTTTATAGGATGTATATCTATCTTCAAAAGAATAAGTGGCATTTGCGGTATTAAGCATATACCGCCCTTCAAAAAGAACAACTTCAAGCGAATCGGAAAATTCACCTGAAGTTGTCTCTATCTGAATTTGTTTTAAAAAACTCAGTAAATATTGTCCTAAACTTTTTTTTACGGTTGCCAACGCACAAAAATAGTTTATTAGTTGGTTTTGTAGTATTTCATCGCCTCAACCATGTAAGTTTCTTCGATGTTTTTGATGCGGGTTTCATCGCTGGGGTGTGTGCTTAAAAATTCCGGAATATCAGAACCATTTACACTCATGCGTTGCCAAAAGTTAACTGCATTTGCAGGATTGTAGCCGGCAGATGCCATGAAAATCAATCCTAAACGATCAGCTTCCGATTCTTGTGTTCTTGAAAATGGCAGCAATACACCAACTTGAGCACCAACGCCAACTGCAGTTAACAAGAGGTCGCGTGTTTCTGCAGGTTTATTAGCTAAGGCTATATCTAAAGCCGCATAACCGGTTTGTGCCAATAGGCCTTGACTCATGCGTTCGTTGCCATGTTGAGCAATGGCATGGGCAATTTCGTGACCCAACACAACGGCAAGCCCGGCATCATCTTTCGTATAATCCAGAATTCCGGTATAAACCACAATTTTTCCTCCCGGCATGCACCAGGCGTTGGGTTCATTGTTTTCTACAAGATTTACTGCCCAGTCGTAATCTTCAATCGCTTCACCATAGCCTTCTGCCTTCATAACAGCTTCTACAGCAGGTATCAGCTTATCGGAAACACGCTTAACTGACGAATAATCGCGACCGGTAGAAACCACGTCACTTTCTTTTAAAAAGTCGTTATATGCAGTCAAACTCATAGCAATCATTTGACTTTCAGGTAATAAATGCACTTGATTACGTCCTGTAATAGGCACTTTTGAACATGCTGCGATTGTTAAAATAACAGCAATCGGGATAAGTAGTTTTTTCATAATAGATAATATTTACAAAGTTACATAAATCAAATATCGTACTCAAATTGCATTTTGCATGTAAATAGGGGGTTTGGAGTCATTGCGAATGGTATTTGGGAATCAACATTTTACGGTGGTTTTCCCATTTTGAGGTGGTTTAACATTATTTATCTTTACCACCGCACATACAACGTTAATTTATGAAGAAAAGCCTGATTCTGCTGTTTGTTTCCCTAATTAGCTATTCGATGTTTTCGCAAAACGCCCTGTTTAAAGGCAAGGTGGTTGAGCTACCCAACAACGAACCACTTATCGGTGCAACAGTGTATTTGAGCAATCAAGCAGGCACTTCAACCGATATCGACGGTGCATTTGAAATTGCGACTATTGCGGGGAAATATTCCTACACCGTTAGTTATGTTGGCTATGCTAAAATAGTGGGAGAGGTTAATCTGGTTGAAGGACAAACTATTACCATGGATTTTGGCTTAACGGCTGATGAAGGGTTGTTAAATACGATAGTAGTAACAGGTAGTAAGTTTGAAAAAAAGTTAGGAGAAGAAACTGTTACGATTGATGTAATAAAGGCTAAATTATTAGAAAATACGAACGATGTAAAATTAGATCAAACGGTGCAGCGGATGCCGGGTGTGAGTGTTATTGATGGTCAAGCAAACATAAGAGGTGGTTCCGGCTACAGTTATGGCGCAGGCAGCAGGGTTTTACTTTTAATGGACGATTTACCGGTTTTAACAGGTGATGCAGCTTTTCCGAGTTGGGATTTTATTCCGATGGAAAATATTCAGCAAATAGAAATTATTAAAGGTGCGTCGAGTGCATTATATGGCTCCAGTGCATTGAATGGAATAATAAATGTGCGCACAGCTTATCCGACATCTACACCGGAAACTAAATTTTCATTTTTTAATGGTGCTTATTTTGCACCGGCAGATACAGCTCAAAAATGGTGGGATGATAATTTTCCGTTTCAAGCAGGTGCAAGTTTTGCGCATCGCCAAAAATTCGGGCGATTCGATTTAGTAACGGGTGCTTATGTGTATGCACAAGATAGTTATTTAAAGGAAATATATCAACGAAGAGCAAGATATAATATTAATACGCGCTATAGAGTAAATAATAATCTTGCAGTAGGATTAAACATTAATGTGCAAGCAAATAAATCGTCGAGTTTCTTTTTTTGGGAAGGGGTTGATTCCGGATTATATGTTCCGGCTCCCGGTACTACTTCTTTTAACCAAGGATTTAAAATCACCGTCGACCCATTTTTGAATTGGTTCGACAAAGGTGGCAACAGACATAAAATATTGACACGTTATTACGGCAATCACAATGCGTCACAAGCCACTGAGCAAAGCAGTTTCAGCGATTTTTTTTATGGAGAATATCAGTACCAGAAACATTTAGAAAAATACCACTTGGTATTATCCGCGGGCGGTGTTGTGAGTCATACCAATTCCAGCGCACAATTATATGGCGACACTACTTATAATGCATCTAATGAAGCAATTTATTTGCAATTAGATAAAAAATTTATCGAAAAATTAAATGTAAGTGGCGGCGTGCGATATGAGTTTAATCAAATTTCAGGATTAAATGAATCGCGTCCGGTATTTAGATTGGGTGTGAATTATGAAATTGCAAAATATACATTTATAAGGGCATCGTGGGGACAAGGCTATCGCTTCCCGACAATTGCAGAAAAATATATTTCTACATCGGTTACCGGATTAAGTATTTTTCCTAATCCGGATTTAACTTCTGAAACAGGTTGGAGTGCAGAATTAGGTTTAAAGCAAGGCGTTAAAATAAGCGAGTGGCAAGGTATGATTGATTTGTCGGGCTTTGTTTCTGAATATAATAATATGATGGAATTTACTTTTGGCTATTATCCGTTTCCGGGATTTAAATCGCTAAATATCGGTGATACCAGAATTTCAGGTTTCGAAGTTTCGTTTTTGGGAGAGGGGAAAATAGGTAATTTACCAACTACATTAATTGCAGGGTATACCTATATCGATCCAAAATTTCTTGACTTCGACTCATTGCAAAATGCGTTGTCGAGTGCTGATTATAATGTTTTAAAATATAGATACAGACATACCATTAAATTTGATGTGGAAACCACAATTAAAAGATTTAGAATTGGTGCTACGTGCAATTATAACAGTTTTATGGAAGCTGTTGACGCGGCTTTTGTTGATGCTATAATTCCTGCAATAAATTTATATATTATTAATGGATTGCAAGATTATCGCGATGAAAATAATACAGGAGATTACGTTGTTGATATGCGGTTTGCATTTGCTGTAAATGCAACAAATGAAGTTTCGTTGATTTGTAATAATCTACTAAATAGAGCCTATTCCTCAAGACCTGCCATGATGGATGCGCCAAGAAATATAATGCTTAAATATGCAGTTAAATTAAATGGATAATTCTACAGCATGACTTTAGCTGCCGTTGCTGAAAAATTGCGTAAACGAACCACCGAATATCGACAAGAAAATCGGATGGAAACTAAAATAAATACGCCAATAATTATTGTAGAAATTGCTTTGGGATTAACTGAGTTAGCGATAGACAGAAATAGGGCTATTGCTCAAGATGAAGAGGATTGGTTTAATGAAAGTTGGAATATTATTCATCGTTTAGAAAAAACGGAGTATGAAGATATAATTGATTTATATCGGAATTTGAAGTTTAAACTGAGTGAACGGAATTGGTTTAGGTAGGTGTGGATGAGTTTGTTTCCCACAAAGAGCGCTAAACAAACACACGCTAAAGTCGCAAAATCGGTAGGATGTGTTAGGGTAGAATGTATTTATTTTGTAAGCTAATGAGCATCGAAATTTGTTCAATTTTTCACATACTGGTTGTAATATAAATAGATGTAAAGAGGTAGCCACAAAGTCGCGAAGTTGCGCGAAGTTTCACGAAGGATTAGGGGTAATTGTTGATTAAATATTTTAAGCGAAAATTTGGACTACTTCGTTTAAATGTAAAATGGGTGAATTCAATTGATTTAGGTGATTATTGTTTTGTTACAATACCAATTCTGCCTTTGTTACCTGCTAAAAATATTTGCTTATTAGGACTAATTGAAATCGTATTAAAATTGTCGATACTGATGTTGGTCCAATTGAGTTGGTAGGCAATATCAACGCCATTTGTGCCACATGCAATTAATGTAAAAGGGTCAATAAATTGTATGCATGAACGGTAGCCATTTGGGTTGGTGCTTAGTGGCATTTTCCAAGTATTTTTATCTTTCACCATCATAGTAAAACTGCCTGTGTAATCGCCGGCATCTAAATAATCGCCACCGGCAGCAGCACCAATATTTTCATCAATAAAATCGATAGAAAAAATGCCCATCGATGGACCGCCGTTTTGCATGGGAACATTAGTTTGTTGCCACGATTTTCCAACTCCATGCTCAATCAACCACCGACAGCACGG